>JAITVE010000326.1 GCA_031285975.1 Candidatus Adiutrix sp.
CGTCCTCGGCCCCGAGTTCCGTGGCCATGAGGGGGCCGTTGTATTCCACGGTGACGCGACCGTTGGGTTCCGGCAGTTCCCCCGTGAGGGAGATGGAAATGTTCGCGCCCATGCGGTCAAGCACTTTGAGGAAGCCGATGCGGGCGCTGGACAACAGCATGTTCGCCGCCGTGACCCAGCTGCCCGGCATCATGGCCGCGCCGATGAGGAAAAAGGCCGCCGAGGAGGGGTCGCCGGGCACGGCCAGCTCGGGCGCCAGGGTCAGGCGGCCGGGCTGGATTTCCAGCGCCGTGTTCTGGGGCGCGTTGTTGGTGCACACCTGGCCGCCGAAAAGGTTGATGAGCCGCTCAGTGTGGTCGCGGGTGGGGCGGGGCTCGATGATTTTGCTGGGGCCGCTGGCCTGCAGGGCGGCCAGGAGGAGCGCCCCTTTCAGCTGGGCGCTGGCATCGCTGTTGACGTATTCAAGGCCGTGGAGCGGGCCGCCCTCAATGGTCAGGGGGGCGCGGCCGTTGTTGGTGTCCAGCCGGGCCCCCATCTGGCGCAGGGGGTCGGCCAGGCGTTCCATGGGGCGGCGGCGCAGCTGCTGGTCGCCGTCCAGAATGTATTTGCCCGGAATCCCGGCCAGGACGCCGCTCAACAGGCGCATGGTGGTGCCGGAATTGCCGCAGTCCAGTTCAACGGCTTCCCACTGGGGCACGCTCAAAAGGCCGCCCAGGCCGCCCAGCGTCCAGCGGCTGCCGCCGCCCTGGGCCCGGCCCCCCAGGGCCCGGAAGAGGCTGAGGCTGACCTTCACGTCGTCGCAGTCGGAAAGGCCGCTGACCGCCATTTCCCCCTCGGCCAGAAGGGACATCAACACCAGCCGGTGGCTGATGGACTTGTCGCCCGGAGGCGTGAATTCACCGTTGAGAGCCATAATCTATTCCTTCAGGCTTTGTCCTTCGGCCCGTTGACCGCCGAAGGAAGGGAGCCGGGGCTCAGGCTTTTTCCCCGGACTGGTTGCCGGGGGAAAGAAGCGAGGCCGCGATGCCCAGGGCCAGGAGCCCCAGAACCACCATCAGGCTGTACCTGGGGGCGATGTGGAAGCCGGTGATGACCTGCGCCAGCATCTTTATGCCGATGAAGGCCAGGATGGCGATAACCGATTTTTCCAGATGCACCAGGTAGCGCCGGGCGGCGGCCAGCAAAAAGTACATGGAACGCAGCCCCAGGATGGCGAAAATGTTGGAGGTGTAGACCAGGAACGGTTCCTGGGTGATGGCGATGATGGCCGGCACGCTGTCGAAGGCGAACATGACGTCGGCCACTTCCACGGTCACCAGGCAGAGGAAGAGGGGGGTCATGTGGCGGCGGCCGTCGATTTTGGTGAAAAAATCGTGGCCGGACAGCTTGCTGGACACCGGCATGAAGCGGCTGGCCGCGGAAACGGCCCAGTGGTGGGTGTAATCCACAATTTCGTGCTCGGGCTTGCGGCTCTCCTGCCACATTTTCCAGGCCGACCACAGGACGAAGAGGCCGAAAGCGGTCAGCGCCCAGGTGTCGAAAAAAGCCAGCAGCGAGGCCCCGGCGGCCACGAAAATGAGCCGCAGAATCAAGGCGCCGATAATGCCGTAATAGAGCACCCGGTGCTGATATTCGTCCTTGACGGCAAAGGAGGAGAAGATGGCCATGAAGACAAAGAGGTTATCCACGGAGAGGCTTTTTTCCAATAAATACCCGGCCAGGTAGAGGTAGCTCTGCTCCCGGCTGTGGGTGGCGCCGATGTAGACGGCGAAGCCCAGGCCCAGGCCCACCCAGACCAGAGACCACAGGGCCGCGTTTTTCATGGAAATGGCCACGTCTTTTTTGTGGGAAAACAAATCCACCAGCAGGGCGGCCACCACAATAACGCAGAAAACGGACAGTTCAGCCCACGAATATTGGCCGAGCATCTAACCTCCCAAGCCGGACAGCGTGTCCGGCAATTTGTACTATTTTATTATTTTTCTACCCAAGGTATAGTAATCGTCCAAGAGAATACCACAATAGTTGGTAAAAAACAAATCGCCGGAACTGACCCGGCGATTCGTTCAATCAGCACCTGCACAATCTTACATATAGCCGAAGTCGGACGGCACCGCTTCCTGGGGCAGGGCGGTGGCCACGGCTTTGGCCATGGTGTTCAGGCCGCTGAGGTCGGCTTCTTCCGGCACCCACTGGTGGCGCACTTCCGGGTGGGGCAGCTGGACGTTCATGCTCTGGAGGGCGGCCTGGACGTTTTTGGCCGATTCGCCGCTCCAGCCGTAGGAACCAAAGGCCCCGCCCACCTTGTTCTGGAATTTCAGCCCCCGGGCGTAGGACAGCACTTCGGCAATGGTGGGGTACATTTCATTATTAATGGTCGGGGAGCCCACCATCACCGCCCCGGCGGTGAACAGCTCGGTGATGACGTCGCTGCGGTGGTTGGTTTTCATGCTCATCAGCTTGACCAGCACGTTTTCCCGGCTCAGGGCGTCGCCGAGGTAGGTGGCCATTTTTTCCGTGGAGCGCCACATGCTGTCGTAGACGATGACCGCCTTGCGGGCGGGCTCCTGCTTCACCCACTTGCTGTAGCGGCTGACGATCTCGGCCGGGTTCGTGCGCCAGATGATCCCGTGGTCGGGGCAGATGATTTTGATTTTAGCGAGCAAGCCCGAGGAAACCACGGATTCCAGCGCTTTGGCGATGGGCGTGGTGTAGGGGGTGAGGATGTTGGCAAAGTATTTCAGGGCTTCGTAGCTCCAGACGTTGCTGGCCACTTCGTCGTCAAAGCGGCGGGAGGTGCACATGTGCATCCCAAAGGCGTCCTGGGAGAAGAGGATGCCCAGTTCCGGGCAGAAGCTGAACATGCTGTCGGGCCAGTGCACCATGCGGGTTTCCAAAAACTGGAGGCTCAGGCGGCCCAGGGACATGCTTTCGCCGGGGTTCACGGTCTTCAGGTTCAGGTGGGCGTTCTGAAACTGTCCCCGCAGGGCCTTTTCGCCCATTTTGCTGGTGTAAATCGGCTTGTCCCGCCCGATGATGTGCATCAGATGCGGCAGGCCCCCGGCGTGATCCATTTCCGCGTGGTTGGAAATAACCTGGTCGATTTTCTGGGGATCGACAATCTTGGCCACGCGCCGCAGCAGTTCCGGCACAAAGGGGGCCTTGACCGCGTCGATGAGGGTGGTTTTCTCGTCCACAATGAGATAGGCGTTGTAGGTGCTGCCCTGCTGGGTGCGATATCCGTGAAAGTCGCGGATTTCATAATCCAGCGCGCCTACCCAATACACATTTTCAGCTACTTTAACCGGTTCCATACACAAAACTCCTCATATACATACTCCCGTATGTATAATAAATGATGGCAAAATGAAGACCAGGCCGGAAAAGTCCGTTCTGGTCTTGTTGTGGCCGGCGGCAATTCGCAAGATAGCCGGCGTATGATACGAACAGCCGCCCCGGGAGAGGGGCGGCGGAGTGAAGCGGCTGGCTCAGGGCACAGCCGTATATCCGCCGGGCGAAGCGTTGTTTCCGACCGGCTGCGCCAGGCTGCTTAGGCCCGGCCCTCGATTCTTTCCAAAAGATTCGTTAAATTCTTCAGGTGGGTGCGTTCCGCCGCCACCAGCTTGTCTATTTCCTGCCGGGTTTCGTCATAGCGTTCCGAGAGGGCCTGGATTTCCAGGAAAAAGACGATGGTGTCCTTCTCAAAGCCCATGGCCATGCGCACGGCTTCCGCCGGGGTGCTGATGCTCTTGCCCAGCGCGGCGATGTCGGCCGGTTCTTTGTTGAACACGTGCATACCGGCCATCAGTTTCAGGTAGCCGTCCAATTCATTGTCCGGGTCCCAAACAGTTGAGGCGGTGGTGACGGGGGGCAGCTTTTCCAAAAGCTTGTTGAACATGGATTTGTGCCCCAACTCTTCTTTGGCCAAATCCTTGAAAATCTTGGCTATTTCCGGGGGGAAAGGCTTGGCGGCCATCTCTTCGTAAAACAGGTGGCCGTTATCCTCGATCATCAGGGCGATTTTAAAGACTTCACCGGCATTGAACTGAAAGATCATGGCGTTCCTCCGAGGCTCAAAGGGACTGTGCGCCGCCGCGACCGGCTTGAAAATCGGTCGCGGCGGCAGAGTTTACCACAAAGTAAGGGCCTCAGGCGGGCTCGAACTGATCCTTGCCCGCGCCGCAGACCGGGCAGACCCAGTCGCCGGGGATATCTTCAAAGGCCGTGCCGGGGGCGATGCCGCTGTCGGGGTCGCCCACTGCCGGGTCATATTCGTAACCGCAAACCACGCACACGTACTTTTTCATAAAGACCTCCAGGGTAATTATGGCTGACCCGGATTGCGGGAACACAAGCGGGCGCCGATGCAAACGTTATTGAAATTTGTGCCATTCTTTTTATCGGGGAAGAATGGGCAATGCCAAATATCACCTCCGTAGTGTAAACCAGAAACATTATGATTGCAAGTACTATCCTGCTTGGGAAAAATCGCTGCGTCTTTTCCCACTCTTCTAGAGCGTTTTTCTTTTTCAAGGTCATATGCGAAAAATGAAAAGCGCCCGGATGTTTGCGTATTTTGCAATTTACTAAAGGCAGGTAAATTGCAAAATGCTCTATATGCCGATTTACAAATACGCCGTGCCTCGGGCGACCAGTTTCACCGTGCCGCTGATGGTGATTTTTTTTGGCTGATTGGCGGCCCAGTCCACGGTGACGGAGATGACGCCGCCGGGCTGGGAAATGTCCGCGGACACGGCCCCGGAGGCCGTCCGGGCCAGCCAGGCCCCCACCGCCGCCGTGCCGGAGCCGCAGCCCCGCTCCCACACCCGGCTCATGGTGGACTTGACGTACACCAGCGGCGTGATGGACTGACGCACCCAATCGTACAGGATCACCCCCAAAGCCTCCGCCGGAAAGCGTTTCCGCCACTCGGTCACGGCCCGCTCGGCAAAGGCTGCCTTGTCCCCGGCGATCTGGTCGCTTTTGACGATGAGGTGGGTG
>JAITVE010000331.1 GCA_031285975.1 Candidatus Adiutrix sp.
AACAACCGCCGCGAAAACCCTTCTTTCCTGCCGGGCCTGCGGCTGCCGGAGGGTATTACCGCCGTTTCCGATCTGGCCGAGGCCCTGGCTGGCCAGACCCTGGTTTTGGTGGTGGTGCCCAGCCACGTTATGCGGGAAATAGCGGTCAAAATGGCCCCGGCCCTGGAAAACGAGGCCGTGATTATCAGCGCCTCCAAGGGCATTGAGGACGAAACTGCGGCCACCATGGTGCAGATTCTGGAAGAGGAATTGCGCCCCCACCGACCGGGCTTGGAAGTGGGGGCCCTTTCAGGCCCCAGCTTTTCCCGGGAAGTGGCCGCTGGCCTCCCCACGGCCGTCACCCTGGCCATGCGTTCCAAGCCGGTGGCCAAAGCCGTGCAGACCCGCCTGTCGGCCCCGACCTTTCGAATTTACACCTCCCTTGACCTGGTGGGGGTGGAACTCGGCGGGGCCCTGAAAAACGTGTACGCCATCGCCACCGGCATCTGCGACGGCTTTTCCCTGGGGCTCAACGCCCGCGCGGCCATGCTGCCCCGCGCCCTGGGGGAGATGACCCGCATGGCCGTGGCCCTGGGCGGCAACCCCATGACCCTTATGGGGCTCTCCGGCATGGGCGACCTGGTGCTCACGGCCACGGGGGATTTGTCGCGCAACCGCAAAGTCGGCCTGCGCCTGGGGGCCGGGGAGAAGCTGGCCGACATCACCGCCGGGAGCCGCGAAGTGGCCGAAGGCATCCGCAACGCCCGCTCGGTGCGGAACATGGCCCTGCGCTACCAGGTGCAAATGCCCATGGCCCGCGAAGTCTACCGGGTGCTCTATGAAGGCAAGGAGCCCCGGCAGGGTTTGGTGGATCTTTTGACCCGCCGTTTGAAGGACGAATTGGATCCCTCGTTCGAATTTTTGACCAGCGCGGCCGCAGTTCAGGACAAAAACCGCTAAAAATCGCGCCGTGCTTGCAGATTATGCTTGACCGCGAGAGCAAAAATAGGCAATATAGCCTCTGTTTTTCGATATCAACCGGGGCGCGCCCGCCCCGAAGCTCCAAAAAGACCGAATAGCCGCCGCTTGACGCGGCGCGGCCCAGTTGGACTACATCGCTTACGCAAGCTTGTAAAAGCGTCATACAGGAAGGATTGACCATGACTAAAGCAGAACTCATCGCCAAGATCGCCGAGGATACCGGCATTACCAAAAGCCAGGCCGACAAAGTCGTCAACACTCTGGTTGATGTTGTGACCGAAGAGCTGAAAACCACCGGCAACATGACTTTGGCCGGTTTGGGCAGCTTCAGCGTGGCCCGCCGCGAAGCCCGCAAAGGTCACAATCCCAAGACGATGGAGCCCATGGATATCCCGGCTTCCAACGCGGTGAAGTTCAAAAGTGCCAAGGCTCTGAAAGACGCCGTCAACTAAGCCGATGCGTCTGCGGCGGTTTTGAATCTCAAGGCCGCCGCAGGGCAGGGCGACCGTTTATAACCGCCCTACACAACTATGGCCTCCCGGCCCCTTGTCTCTCCCGGCGCGCGCCGGAGCGGATAAGAGGTCTGGTGGCCGTGTGATGTTTTTCTAAATGAGTTTATCCCGCTGCCGGGCTTGACTTCTTTGGTAAAATGTTTTATTGTACAAGATGGCCGCGATTCTGGCCTTCTGTTGCGCCCTGAAGGGCCCTTGCGCCGCCGTCGCTGTGGTCGTGTCCACGTTGCCCGGCGGATGTTTATTCAGTCGCCCCTCACCTTATGAAAAGGAGCCGAAATGGCCCGCGTCACTGTTGAAGACTGTCTGGATCAGGTGGAAAACCGCTTTGTTCTGGTGCATTTGGCCGCTGAAAGAGCCCGCCAGCTCAAAAAAGGCGCGCTGCCCCTGAGCGACCGCAAGAACAAGGAAGTGGTTCTTTCCCTGCGCGAAATCGCCGGCGGACAGATCACCCAGGACAATTTGAAGCAATACGAGCCTGTTTTTATGGAGCAGGACGAGCCCATTGAGATCATTGACGACGACAACTCCGCCGACGTCGATTGATTGATGGCCGGTGAACATAGCCATTGAGCCGTGACCGACGGATGATGCGTCGCTCACGGCTCGTTTTTTTCAAGGCCGCCCGTCGGCTGAATGTTGAAAGCAGGGGAGAAGCACATGAGCAGCGGTTATCGCGCAATCGTAGTGGTGGCGTCCACCAAAGGCGCTCAAGGGGAGCGGGAAGACCTGGTCGGCCCGGCCGTGAACCGCCGCCTGACCGAGGCGGGCTATACCGTGGAGCCGACGGTTGTCGTCACCGACCACCGGGAGCTCATCGCCCAAACTTTAGTGGCCCTGGCGGATGAGCGGGGCATTGACCTCATCCTCACCAGCGGCGGCACCGGCCTTTCCCCCTCGGACGTCACCCCCGAGGCCACCGCCGATGTGGCCTGGCGGCTCATCCCCGGCCTGGCCGAGGCCATGCGGGCGGCAGGGCGGGCCATTACGCCCCATGCCGATCTCTCCCGCGCCATCGCCGCCCAGCGCCGCCAGAGTTTGATAATCAATTTGCCCGGCTCGCCCCGCGGCGCTTTGGAGAATCTGGAAGTCGTGCTTCCCGCCCTCAGTCACGCCTTGGATAAAATCAAAGGCGACCCCACCGATTGCGCCCGCCCGTGAGAGTAGTGGTGGTTTCGCGGGCGAAGCCACCCCCAAAAACACTGATTCCGGCTTTCACCGAGGCTATGAAAAAAAGAGGAGGGGGCCAGCCCCTCCTCACTCAATACTCTCAGCTAACCAGTCTTGCCCCCATGTCGAAGGCCCGCGCCAAGTCTTTTGGAAACACCTCCTGGTGACGTTTTTCTTTGGCGGATGCGTCCCACATGTCCATTTCATACTTGGCATAATCGGGCACTTGTTTGGTGTCGGTGCAGAGGAAAAGTTCGCAGGGGGCGGCGAAGAGGCGTTCCATCACCCCCTTGGCGCGGCCGGAGACCACGTCCTTGCCGTAGGCGGGCATGCCTTCCTCTTTGATATTCATGGTGTAGACGAGAGCCAGGGCTTTTTTGCGGGGGGCGAGGGGCGGTTTTTTGGTGGTGTACAAAAGATATTGGAACCAGAGCCGCTCCATGAAGGCCCGCATCATGGCGGTTTCAATGCTGAAATAGAAGGGTGTGCCGAGCACGAGCACGTCGGCTTCGTGGGCCAGGTCGAGGATGGGCCGCAGATCGTCTTTGAGAATGCAGCGGCCGTAGGACGAACCCTGCGGGTCTTTGCAGTGGAAGCAGCTCATGCAGCCCCGATACTGAAAATCACGCAGGTGGACAAGCTCGGCCTCCGCGCCTTTGGAGATCGCGCCCTCGACCACTTTTTCCAGCAACGCGCCGGTATTCATGCTTTTGCGGGGGCTCCCGTTGACGGCCAGTAATTTCATAACATACTCCTTTGTTGAGAGTTAGGCTCTCTTTTATAATTCGATTATTATCGAAGCATAGTTCAATTGTACTTTCTTGTCAACGATAAAAAACCTCTGCTGCGCCCAATAGTTTTGATACGTTTTGGTTGCTATTTACCTCTGTTTGTGGTGCGCTTTCTTGTCTCGGAAAAATTTTTGAGGGCTGTTAGAGTCTTCTTGTTCCTGGAGGCCTTCGTGATGAGAAATTTCTGTTCTTTTGTTTTCGTTTTGGCCTTGTTGACATTCGCTGCCGCTTGCGGGGTAAGTGTGAGCGGCAACGAACGGGGGGAGGGAGCCGCGCTCTCTTCCCCGCCGCCACGGTACCAGGGCAGAGCCCCATACTTCAATCGCCGCGAAGCAACCTCATTGACATCTTGACTTATGGGGCAGAGTGCCGTATCCTAATAAAGTTCTCTCACGTCATTTTGCCGGGTTCCGGCGGTTTCCGTTCGCCCGGTTTCATCAATACACAGGAGGCATACATGGCCAAGGTTAAAATCGGCATCAACGGCTTCGGCCGCATTGGTCGCCAGGTTCTGAAAGCGATGCTGGAACGCCACTCCGACACTCTGGAAGTGGTGGCCGTCAACGACTTGGGCGATGCGAAAATGAACGCCCATCTGTTCAGATATGATTCCAACTACGGCCCCTTCAAGGGTAAAGTCGAAGTGAAGGGCGACAGCTTTTCCATCGACGGCCAGATGATTAAAAACTTCGCCTTCCGCGACCCCAAGGAAATCCCCTGGAAATCCGTGGGCGCGGAACTGGTCGTTGAATCCACCGGGCTTTTCACTGCGGCCGACAAAGCCCGCGCCCACATCGACGGCGGCGGCGCCAAGCGCGTCATCATCTCCGCCCCGGCCAAGGGCGAGGACGCCACCTTCGTCTGCGGCGTGAACCACACCAGCTATGACCCGGCCAAGCACTTCGTGGTCTCCAACGCCTCCTGCACCACCAACTGCCTGGCCCCCCCGGCCCTGGTCGTGTTCAAGAATTTCGGCATCGTGAAAGCCATGATGACCACCATCCACAGCTATACCAACGACCAGCGCATCCTGGACATGCCCCACAGCGACCTGCGCCGGGCCCGCGCCGCCGCCCTGAATATCATTCCCACCACCACCGGCGCGGCCAAGGCCATCGCCCTGGTCATCCCGGAACTGAAGGGCCGCTTTGACGGCTATTCCCTCCGCGTGCCCACCCCCACGGTCTCCGTGGTTGACTTCGTGGTGGAACTGGAGAAAAAAACCACCACCGAAGAACTCCGCGCCACCCTGAAAAAAGCCTCGCAGAACGAATTGCAGGGCATCATGGGCTATGACGAGGAAGGCCTGGTCTCGATGGATTACAAGGGCGATCCCCGCTCCTCCATTGTGGATTCGGAATTCTGCCAGGTGCTGGGCGACAATATGGCCAAGGTTGTGGCCTGGTATGACAACGAGTGGGGCTATTCCAACCGCGTCGGCGACCTGGCCGCCTATATGGTCGCCAAGGGCATTTAACTTGATGGAAAGGGCGGTTTCCGCGTGAGAACCGCCCGTATAAAACGCTGTCCTGACAAACGGAACACGGTGCCATTCCGTGGCGGTCCCGCCGCTGTAACCGGGGACTCCGCTTCCAATTGACGCCACTTTCCGGCCCACAGCCGGGGGGGAAGGCCGGGAGCCGGGGGCTGATCCGGAAGCCAGAAGACGTGTCCGGCAGCTTTGAAAATGACTGCGAACTCCGATGGTAAAGGCGTTCCCGGTGAGCCGACAATTCGGCTCACCGGGTTTTTTTATGAAAAAGGAAAAGCATGATGAATCTCGAACAGCAATTGCAGGAACATCTGAAGCAGATCGCCGTCCCCAACCAGGCCCTGGCCGCCTACGCCCAGGAGCGCGAGGACGCCCTGGCCAAGCCGCGCGGCACCCTCGGCCGCCTGGAAGAATGCGCCATCCGCCTGGCCGCCATTCAAAACACCCCCAGCCCGCGCCACGAGCACCGCCTGATCGTGGTCTGCGCCGCTGACCACGGGGTGCTGGAAGAAGGGGTCAGCCCGTACCCCAAAGACGTCACCCGCCAGCAGATTTCCAATTTTTCCCAGGGCGGCGGCACCATCACCGTGCTCGGCCGCCACGCCAAAGCCAAAGTGCTCCTGGCCGACGTGGGGGTCAATTACGATTTTCCCCCGAACCCCGGCATTCTGAACCTGAAAATCGCCCACGGCACTAAAAACATGGCCAAGGGCCCGGCCATGACCCGCGAGGAAGCCCTCCGCAGCGTCCTGGCCGGTATCGAGATCGTCCTGCGGGAACCCTATGTGGACATGGTGGCCGCCGGGGAAATGGGCATTGGCAACACCACCCCGTCCTCGGCCATCTGCTCGGTGCTGATGGGTCTCACGCCCGAAGAGGCTACCGGCGTCGGCTCGGGCCTGGCCCCTGAGCGCCTGGCCCACAAAGCGGAGGTCATCCGCCGCGCCATTGAAATCAACAAACCCGATCCGAATGACGCTCTCGACATTCTGGCCAAAATCGGCGGCCTGGAAATCGGGGCCATGACCGGCGTCTACCTGGGCGCGGCCATGCGCCGGGCTGCGGTCATCATCGACGGTTTTATCGCCGGAGCGGCCGCTCTCCTGGCTGAAAAGCTGGCCCCGGCCATCCGCCATTACTTCTTCGCCGGGCACTGCTCCAAAGAAAAAGCCCACCGCGCCACCCTGGAATATTTAGGCCAGACGCCCCTGCTCGACCTCGGCCTCTGGCTCGGCGAAGGCAGCGGCGCCGCCGTCTCCATGTTCATCCTTGAATGCGCCGCCGCCCACTTCAACGAAATGCGCACTTTGGAAGAAGCCATGATCTGCGATACGCTGGAAATAGAAAAGGCGAAAGCTGAGGCTTCGCGCTAAGATTCTTAAAGTTATGGGGTTCTGCCCCTACTTCAGCAAAACAGGTGTTGCCATTATACTTCATGATGTTTAATGGCAATGCCGCGCAATAGAGCATTTTGCAATTTACCTGCCTTTAGTAAATTGCAAAATACGTAAACATCTGGGCGCTTTTCACTTCATGCAGACTACCTTGCAATAGAAAAGCGCTCTAGAAAAGCCGGGCTTAGTGCCCGGCTTTTCTGTGTTCTTTTGGTCTCTGTTATAAATTCAGGCGATGAGTGTCTCGCCTTTCGCACTTACTGGGGCTGGCTGTTGGGAGCCGGTTCGCTGGGGGCGGGCTGGCCGGAGGCGTCGCTGGGGGCGGCGGCCGAGCCATCCTGGGGGGCCACCCGGCCGGTGTCATCGGTCGTGGGCGGAACTATTTCGCTCATGTCGTTCGGTTCGCCGCTCTGGGCCCAGGCCGGGGCGGCGGCGAAAGCCAGAGCCATAGCGGCCAGCAAAAGTAATTTTTTCATGGTCATTATCCTTTCTTTTGGGTAGAGCGCTTTTCTATTGCAAGGCAGTTTGCATGAAATGAAAAGCGCCCAGATGTTTTCGTATTTTGCAATTTACTAAAGGCAGGTAAATTGCAAAATGCTCTAAGCGAGGTTTACTGTGCAGCAAATGCTATCGCAAGAATGTTTTTATTGCAAGCAAAAAGCGGCGCGCCTCCGGGGGGCGGCCAAGGGGCCGGGGCGGTTTCCATTGTCGCAATTGTTAAAACATTTAACAGTTGCTATTAAAATATTTAACAATTCAGGCAGCGGAGGCTATGTGGCTAGTATTTTTGTTACCTGTAAGGATACGGATTTATTTTGAAAAAGTCTCTGTGGCCAGAAGTTTGGTTTGGCTCATTTTTTGCTATTAATTCTTATCAGACAGGGACAAAGAATTTCCTGAGGCCCGAAATGAAGCGGCGCGTTTATGGCCCTCAGGCCCGGCATTTTGTCTCAAAGGGAAGAAGCTGCCTTGAAGCAGGGCGTTTTGCGCTGTAAAGGATTTGTTAAAAGTTTTTGCAAATATTTAAAGATGCTATGACTACTAAGGGTTCTGTAACGTATTGATAAGTTGCGAAATAGTATCTTTTGGAACATTTTTTTTGAAAATTGTGCGAAAAAGCATAGCATTTTGATAAGAATTATGATTAAATGCTCCTTCGCGTTGCTGTGACGTTCTTTAGCGGATTATGGAGCAGACTGTAACGTATTAATTTTGGTGAAAAATTTCAAAGAGACCCCGATCGGCGGTCGCCACGCGTGTTTCGGCACGGTAAAGTTGTTCGGGAGTGAGGAGCAGATAGAAGTGAAGTTTGCGGTTTTCCATAAGAGTCCAATGTCTTTCCGTTGGTTGGTCTCTCAAATTGCCCCGGAAACGCGCCTGGAAGGCGGCGTGGCCTCTTGTTTTCTT
>JAITVE010000001.1 GCA_031285975.1 Candidatus Adiutrix sp.
AGAAACGGCCAAACCGTCCCCAGGGCCAAAATCAGCGCGGTCACGGCCATCACCGTCAGCACCGTGCCCACGGCCAGGCAGGCCCCGCCCAGGCGCAGGCGCTCCGGGCTGGGGTCGGGGCCGAGTTTGCGCCGAATTTCGGCTTCCGCAAAACTAATCAGGCGGCCAATAGCCCGCACTGGGTGGGGCCAGCGCTGGGGGTCGCCGAGAATCCAATCGCCAATAAACGCCAACAGAGTGAGAAACGCGGTCATCAATATCCTTCGCCGCCGCCCAAATCAGGCTGGTAGATATATTTCAAGGACACGCCGGGCTGGAAGGCCGGCGGCAGGCTGAGGTTCAGGGCTTTGCTGGTCATCATTGTGTCCCACCAGGGCTTGCGGCCGTCTTCAATCACCAGTTCCGGGCGCTGGTTCGGGGGCAGGCCGCCCAGTTGGGCGGCGCGGACGAGGGCTTCCTCAAAGCCGCCCAGTTCGTCCACCAGGCCCAGCTTGTGGGCCTCGGCCCCGCTGAAAATGCGGCCGTCGGCCAGGGCGCGGAGTTCGGCTTCTTTGAGCTTGGGCCGCCCGGCGGCCAGGTCGGCCACGAACTGCTCATAGACTTCCAGCACCATTTTGTGGAGCAGGGCTTCTTCCTCGGCCCGCATTTCCCGGAAGGGGGAGCCGATATCTTTAAAGGGGCCGCTTTTGATGGTGCGGCTGGTGAGGCCGACTTTGGCCATGGCCCCGGTCGCTTCCACGCTCTGCATGATGACCCCGATGGAGCCGGTGATACTGCCGGGGTTGGCCAGGATGACGTCCCCGGCGGCGGCCACATAGAGCCCGCCGGAGGCGGCCACCGAGCCCATGGAGACTACCACCGGCTTGTCGAAGCTCTTGAGCGCCCGGAAAATTTCCTGGCAGGGGGCCACGGCCCCGCCGGGGGAATTGACCCGCACCACCACGGCCCGGATGTTGGGGTCGGCCCGGAAGCGGTGAACGGCCTCCGTCACCCAGATGGAGCCGAAAATTTCGTTCTCCACCACCAGCACCCCCACGCTGGGCCCGAGGGTCACGGTATCCGCAGGCAAAAAGGAATCCGCCAGGTGGATGAAGCCGTAGCAGCAGCCGCCGATCATGGCCAGGCCCAGAAGCAGCACGGCCATGGGCCAGCCCAACGGAGCGTGGGGCGGCTTCTTTCTGGGCCGCTGAGGCGTTATCGGCGGCGGAGGCGGCGCGGCGGCGGGGGCCGCCGGGGAGGCCGGGGGCGTATCCGCGGGCGGGGAATCGGGAGCGGCGGAGCGGTCGAAGTCAGTCATGCCGACAGTCCTGTAAGAAGCGAGGGCCGCCGGGGAAATTCCCCTGCGGCCCTCGGAGTAGATGGTTTATACGATGTGAGTGGCTTTCCCGCAGGAAGCCGCCACAACGCTCGTAACAGTCAAGTACTCGCAACAGCCAAGTACTCGTATAAATTATTCGTCGTCGTCGCCGTTCTGGCTCTGCTGGGCGGCGAAGGCTTTGGAAAGCTGTTCGCCCAGAACGGAGACCGAGCCGCTGCCGCCGGAGCGGGAGCTGTCGGAATAATCTTTGTAGAGGCGGTCGTCCTCGTCCTTTTTCATCCGCTTGATGGACAGGCCGATTTTGTGGTCGGCGGCGGAGATGGAGATGACTTTGGCGGTGACTTCATCGCCGAGGTTGAAGGCTTCGCTCAGGGCTTTGCCCTTCGGCAGGCCCGATTCGGAAACGTGAATCAAACCCTCAACGCCCTCGGCCAACTCAATGAACAGGCCGAAATCGGTGATGTTGGTCACTTTGCCGCTGGTGATTTCGCCCACCGGGAACTTGGCCACGGCAATGCTCCAGGGGTCTTCCTCAAGCTGCTTGATGCCGAGGGAGAAGCGTTCCTGGTCGCGGTCGATGGCCAGAATCAGGGCCCGCACCGAGTCGCCTTTTTTGAAGACTTCGGAGGGGTGTTTGTAGCGGCGCGTCCAGGAGATGTCGGAAATGTGCACCAGGCCGTCGATGCCTTCATCGATACCGATGAAAACGCCGAAGTCGGTGATGTTCTTAATCTTGCCCTCAATGATGGTGCCGATGGGGTAGCGCTCGGCCACGGTGTCCCAGGGGTTGGGCTCCACCTGCTTCATGCCCAGGGAGATGCGCTTGGCCTCGGTATCGACCTTGAGGATGACGCATTCCACCAAATCGCCCACCTTGAGGATGGACGCGGGGTTGCGCACCTTGCGCGTCCAGGACATTTCGGAGACGTGAATCAGGCCCTCGATGCCCTTGTCCAGTTCCACAAACGCGCCGTAATCGGCCAGGGAGACCACCCGCCCGGCGATTTTCTCGCCAATGGAGTATTTCTGGGCGGCCGTCAGCCAGGGGTCTTCCTGCAGCTGCTTGAGGCCCAGGGAGACGCGGGACTTTTCGCGGTCGAAAGCCAGCACCTTCACAGTGAGCTTGTCGGCCACGGCGAAGAGTTCCGAGGGGTGGGCCAGGCGGCCCCAGGACATATCGGTGACGTGGAGCAAACCGTCCAGCCCGCCCAAGTCGATGAAAGCGCCGTAATCGGTCAAATTCTTGACCACGCCTTCCACCACCGAGCCCACGGCCAGATGGGCCAGGGTTTCCAGCTTCTGGGCTTCGCGTTCCACTTCCAGGATGGCCCGGCGGCTCAGCACCACGTTTCCGCGGCGTTTGTTGTATTTGAGGACTTTGAAGTCAAAGGTCTGGCCGACCAGGCTTTCCAGGTTCTTAATCGGGCGGCTGTCCACCTGGGAACCGGGGAGGAAAGCGTTAACACCGATGTCCACCGACAGGCCGCCCTTGACGCGGGCGGTCACCAGGCCCTTGACGGTCAGGTCGTCGTTGTGGATGCGGGTGATTTCTTCCCAGACCTTGATTTTGGCGGCTTTGTCTTTGGAGAGGATTATTTCGCCGTCATCATCATCCATGCGCACCAACAGGGCCTCTACCTCGTCGCCGACCCGCACGGTGAGGTTGCCGTCGGCGTCCAGGAACTCGGAAAGGAGTATGCGGCCTTCGCTTTTGAGCCCCACGTCCAGCATGACGTATTCTTTGCCGACCTGCACAATCGTGCCGTTTAAGACCTCGCCTTCAGAAGGCACCCGCAGGCTTTCTTCATAAAGCTGAGCCATGGCCATGCCCTGATCGGTCATCGCGCCGTCCTGATCCCCGGATTCCTGCTCGGAAAGGCCGGTGGGATTCATCGTGTTGTCGCTGTCGTGGTTGCTGAAGTTTTCCATTTTTACCCCGGAACTAAGAAACTAAATAGAAGGGAGCGCCTTCTTCTGTCCTGAATCAGTTCGCCATTTGTTAATAAAGATTACGGCTTCGAAAACGCCATACAGCCTTATCGGGCCACAGCCCCGTTGCGGCCCGGCCCTTTTCGGAGCCTGACCGCCCAAGCCGACACATCCCTTTAGTCGAACTTATTCGAACTTTATTTCTATAGCAACATTGCCATATCTTTTCAAGTCTTTTTTTTCGCCCCCCTTGGCCTCTTGGGGCCGAAACAGGGGGGCGATGGCTTAATGACCTTATATTGTTAGCTATTTCCAGAAAACATTTTTTTTAGGCCGAAAGCGTGCCGTTCTTGGAAGGGGCCACAAAACGGTTGTGAAAAGCCCTGATGATAACCTTGAACACGGCCTCGATATCCAGGTTGGTGGAGTCGATAAGCACCGCGTCGGGGGCGGCGGCCAGCGGCGAAACGGCCCGCGAGCTGTCCGCCTGGTCGCGGGCCACAATGTCGCGCAGCACTTCCTCCGGGGTCACGCCCTCCCCTTTGGCGGCCAGTTCCAGGTGCCGCCGCCGGGCCCGGGCCTCGGGGGAGGCCTGCAGGAAGAGCTTCAGCCCCGCCTGGGGGAAGACCACTGTGCCCATGTCCCGGCCCTCGGTCACCACCTCGCCCCGCTCGCCCAAGGAGCGCTGAATGCCCAGGAGCGTCTCGCGCACCCCCGGCCAGGCGGAAATGACCGAGGCCATACGCGAGACTTCCGGGGCCCGGAGCCGCTCGGTGATATTTTCCCCGTCCACCGCGATGACCGTGCCCTGGGGCTCCGGCGACACCGTGAGGTTGAGCCTGGCGGCCAGGCTTTCGCTGGCCTCGCGGTCGCCGCAGTCCACGCCCCGGCTGAGGGCGGTGAGGGCCAGGGCCCGGTAGAGGGCCCCGGTGTCCAGGTAAATCCAGCCCAGATATTTGGCCAGGTCGCGGGCCAGGGTCGATTTCCCGGCCCCGGCCGGGCCGTCGATGGTGACTATTTTTTGTGGAATCATATTCCCTCTAAATCTCTGCCCGGAGCCCGGCGAAAATGCGATTTTCGCCGGGCGGCCAACGGGGTCGTCGAAAATAATCTGTCGCTTCGCTCCGTCGCCCCTCTCCGGGGGCGACCGCTTTTTGTTAAGCTCAGTCGATGCCTTAGCGCGGCGTATCCATACCCGGCCGCTGGCGGCCAAAGGCCAGCCCGGCTTCATAAATGGTTTTGAGGTGCTCGGGATGCCGGGCCAGTTCGCCCAGGGCCTCGATTTGCCGGAAGAAGAGGCTGTCGAAGGTTTTGGGCATACCGATGGAATCGAAAAAATACTTGGTGCAAAGGGCCACCGGCACGAACAAGTCCGGCCCCTTGGTGGCCCCCAGGGCCAACAGGAAGCCCTTCCCTTCCGGCCGCAGGGTTTCCGTGCGCCCCAGGGGGTAGCGGCGCGACCACAAAGGCTGGGTGCGGTCGATCAACGCTTTGCCTTTAGCGGGCACGTCATAGAAAAACAGCGAGGTGGAAACCACAATCATAGGGGCCGTGGCCAGCGGCTCGTACAGCTGGCCCATGTCGTCGTCTTTGATGACGCATTCCCCGGTTTTTTCGCAGGCTCCGCAGCCCCGGCAGGGTTCGATGTTCAGGTCGGCGGCGGAATAGCTCGCCGCCGAGGCTCCGGCCTCGCGGGCCCCGCGCAGGAATTCGTCCAGCATGAGCGCCGAGTTGCCCTTTTTGCGAGGGCTCAAATGCAATCCTACTATATCCATAGTGACCCTCTAATCGTATGGTAACGGACGGATGGCCGCCCGGTTGCTTTATAATGTTACGAACCCGCCCCGGCTGTCGCCGGACGGCGGCTTCGGACGATTATCTGTTTCGCAGTTGCTCCAATACTTCACCGCCGAAAAAATCGTGGTGCAGGGCCCAGTCCAGGCCGATATCGGGTTTGGTGGCTCCGTGAAAATCCGACCCGGCGGTGGGGATTAAATCCATTTCACGGGCCAGTTTCAGGAAGAAAGCGGATTCTTCTTCATTCATGTTGGGGTGGCGCACTTCCAGGCCCGCCAGGCCCCGCTCTTTCAGCCCGGCCAGGAATTGCGGCCAGGCGGCTTTGTCCAGGGTCACGCTCACGGGGTGGGCCAGCACCGGGGCCCAACCGGCCTCGGTGATGACGGCCAGGCCAGCCTCCACGCTCATGCGCTTTTTGTCCACATAGCCGGGCTGGCCCTTGCCCAGCAAGCGGTCGAAGACTTCTTTCGTGCTGCCGAAAAAACCTTCTTCCACCAGAAGAGCCGCGAAGTGGGGGCGGCCCAGCTGCCCGCCGCCGCTTTTGGCCAGCAGGCGCTCCCAATCCAGGCTATAGCCCAGACCGGCCAGCTTTTCATGCAGTTCCCGGTTGCGCTCCAGCCGGAAGCCCTTCAGGCGGCCCAGCGAGGCCGGGAGGCCCGAACCGCCCGCCGCGTTGTAGCCCAACAGGTGCATGGTGCCGGGGTGCTCCAGGCTTATCTCCACGCCGCCCACGGCGGTGAGGCCAATGGCTGCGGCGGCGGCCAGGAATTCCTCCAACCCGTCCACAGTGTCGTGGTCGGTGAGGGCCACACCGGCCAGCCCGGCCCGCGCCGCCGCCGCCACCAGTTCCGACGGCGTAAGGCTGCCGTCGGAAGCGGCGGAGTGGGTGTGGAAGTCAAAGAAGCGGCGTTCCATCATCAGGCCTGGCTCTTGAAATAGGCCTCGGCCAGGCCGGTGTGAACCTTGCCCTCGCGGAAGGGGCCGAATTTCATCATGCCGCGCACAAAGGGGATGTTGGTCTTAATGCCTTCCACCGCGAAATCCCCCAGCGCGTCGTACATCAAGTCCATGGCCTCTTCGCGGGTTTCGCCCCGGGCGATGACCAAGGCCACCGTGGGGTCGTAATGGGGCGTGACCACCGCGCCCTCGGCAAAGCCGGTTTCCACGCGGATTCCCCGGCCCTGGGGCGGGCGGAAAACTTTCAGCGGCCCCGGCGAGGGGAAGAATTTCACCGGGTCTTCGGCGTAGATGCGGACCTCGATGGCGTGGCC
>JAITVE010000061.1 GCA_031285975.1 Candidatus Adiutrix sp.
GGGCAAGCCTGTGAAATGAATGCGGTTGGCAAACCTTCAATGCGCCCTCTGGCGCTGCCTGTACCATGCCCTTATAGGGCTGTGCAAACCACCCGCTCAGCGGGTGGTCTTGATTCCAGAGAAGAAACTGGTCGGTTGATAGAAATTTTTCTGGAAATGGATTCCCGCCTCCGCAGGAATGACGCGTTGGAGGGCTGGCTTTGGGGCAATTCCGCCATAGAAAATTGCCCCGCCGCAAAGGAGAAAAATCATGCTGGACGACGCGCAGATGATGGTCATGGAGTTGGCCGGGCAGGGCTATTCCTGCGCCCAGATTGTTATGCTGGGGGGGCTGCGGCTTTTGGGGCGGGAGAACCCCGATTTGGTGCGGGCCATGTCGGCGCTGTCCAACGGGGCTTCGTGCGGCGATGTGTGCGGGGCGCTCACAGGGGGGCTGTGCCTGATTTCCCTCCACACCGGGCAGGGGCTGGAAGACGAGCGGCCCGTGCCGGGGGCCAGGACGCTGAACCGGGCCCTGGTCAAGTGGTTCCGGCAGGAAGAGTTGCGGGGCCGCGTGGCCCCCACCTGCGCCGCCATTTTTGAATCCGCCGGGCTGGCCTTTGAGGACGGGGCCATGAACCCCGCCGTGGGCTGCGCCGACCTGGTGGCCCACACCTGGGTGAAAGCTTTGGAAATCTTGCGGGACAACGGCCTCGACCCCACCGCCGGGCGGCTCGAAGCATGAATGATACGCAACGCAGCGGCGATTCCGCCGAGCCCCTGGGGCCTCCCCAAGCTGACGGCGGCGAGAAAATTTCTACCACCGAAAGCCTGTGCCCGGTCTGCCTGGCCGTGCTGCCAGCGGAAATACGGCGGCGGGGCGAGGACGTGTTGCTCGTCCGCGAGTGCCCGGAGCACGGACTGTTCGCGGAAGCCATTTGGCGGGGCGAGCCGCGCTTTGAAAGCTGGCAACGGCCCAAAAGCCCCGCCGCCGGGGTGAAAATTCACCGGGAGCATGACCGTGGCTGCCCCTTTGACTGCGGCCTCTGCCCGGAACACGCCCAGCACCCCTGCACCGTGCTGTTCGAAATCACCAGCCGCTGCAACCTGCGCTGCCCGGTCTGCTTTGCCGATTCCGGCGGCGACGCGCCCTTTCCCCCGCTGGCCGCGCTGGCGGAGCATCTGCGCTGGGTTCGGGAACAGGCCGGTGAAGTGGTGCTTCAGCTTTCCGGCGGCGAACCGACCCTGCACCCTGATTTAGTGCCCCTGACCGCTGAGGCGGCCCGCCTCTTCCCCGGCGTGCAGTTGAACACCAACGGCCTCCGGCTGGCCGAGGAGCCGGGCTTGGCCCGCCGTTTGGCCGGGGCCGGGCTGTCCTGGGTTTTTTTGCAATTCGACGGGGTGAGCGACCGCAGCTTCGAAATCATCCGGGGCCGCAAGCTGTTGGATATCAAAATGGCGGCCATCGAGGCCTGCGCCCGGGCCGGGCTGTCGGTGGTGCTGGCGCCCACCGTGGCCGCGCAGGTCAACGATCACGAGTTGGGCGGCCTGTTGCGCCTGGCCGTGAGCCTGGCCCCCACCGTGCGGGGCCTCCACATTCAGCCCATGACTTCCGCCGGGCGCAACTCCCTCACGGGCGCGGCCCACCGCCTCACCCTCCCCGAAGTTTTAGGAAAACTGGCCGAGCAGAGCGGCGGGCTCGTCCAGCCCGAACAGGCCTTTCCCCCCAGTTGCGAGCACGAGCGCTGCTCCTTCCACCTGCGCTACCGCCGCACGGCTTCCGGCGACCTCATCCCCCTGAGCCACAATAATTCCTGCTGCTGCAAAACCACGGACGCCCCCAGCAGCCCCGAGGAAACCGCCGCCGGGCGTGACCGCTCCGTGGCCGTCACCCTCCGAAGCTGGCAGGGCCCGGCCCCGCTGATTCCCATGGCCGGGGCCAAGCCCGACGCGCTGGACGAATTTTTGGCCCAAGCCCGCCGCGAGACCTTCAGCGTCACCTGCATGGCCTTTCAGGATGCGTGGACAGCCGACCTGGCCCGCCTGCGCGGCTGCTGCGTCCACATTTTCAGGCCGCCCAACCGTTTCCTGCCCTTCTGCGCCGCCAACCTCACCGCCGCCGACGGGCGGGCCCTGTACCCGCGCCATGAGTAACGATACTCGCAGATGGCTGGACGAACGCTTCCGTGACCGGCCCGACGCCGGGGCGGGGGAGGGGGATATCTCCGTGGCCTGGCATCGCTGGCGCACCCTAAAACTGGCGGAAACAGCGGAGTGGGCGGCTGCGGAATCGCCGTGGTATCGCCGCTTGCTGCGCGATGTGGACGTTCCGGCCCTGGCCGCCGAGTTGCGCACCATCGCCCGCGATAACGACCCGCGCCGCGCCGCCGACCTCTTGGACGCGCTGCCCTTCACCACGCAAGCGGATTTAGCCGCTGATTCCAACGCCTTCCTGGCCGTGGGGCAGGGCGAGGTGGAGGGGCTGGTCTCCGTGCCCACCTCGGGCACCAGCGGGCCGGTGAAGCGCATTGGCTCCACCGAGGGCGACCAGGGGGAGACCGTCGCCTTTTTCAAGTATGGCATGAGATTTCTGGTGGCCCCAGGGCGCGACCGGGTGGCCCTGGCCATGAGCCCGGCCCGGCCCGGCAATGTGGGCGACCTGTTGGGCCGGGCCCTGGCCCGCTGGGGCATTCCCTTTTTGGCCCACGGCTTTGTCCCGGCTGAGGCGGGTGAAGCGGGCCGCTGGCTGGACGAACTGCGCGCCTGGGGCCCGACCTGCCTGGTGGGCGTGCCCCCGCAGATGCTGGCCCTCTCCCGCCACGAAAAAAGCGGTTTGCGCCTGAAAACCATGCTCCTGAGCGGCGACGCGGCGGACGGCCCGCTGGTGGCCGAACTGGAGCGCAATTTCCCCGGCTGCCGCGTCTTCCGCCATTACGGCCTCACGGAAACCGGCCTGGGCGGCGCGGTGGAATGCGGCCAGCGGGCCCAGCCCCACCTGCGGGACGACCTGTGGGCGGAAATCATTGACCAGCGCGGGCGGCCCGTGGAAGAGGGCCGCGAGGGCGAAATAGTCCTCACCCCCCTGACCCGCCGGGGCCTGCCGCTGTTGCGCTACCGCACCGGCGACGAGGGCGCGCTGCTGCCCGGGCCTTGCCCCTGCGGCTCGGTTATGCCGCGCCTGAAAGTGTTGGGCCGCCTGGACGACCGCATCATCACGCCCAGTGGCCGGGCGCTCCGGGTGGCCGACCTGGAAGCCCCCCTGCTGGGTCTGCCCTTTGTGCGCGATTTTGCCCCGCGCCTCCACAGCGGCTCCCCCGGCGGGTTGTGCCTGCTGTTGACCCTCACCGGCGACGCGCCCAACGGGGCCCCCCGCCTGGCCGCCGAGGCCCTGCGCCGCCGCCTCGGCCCGGCGCTGGCCGGTCTGCCCCTGGCCGTGCTGGCGGCCGAGCCCGGCCCGGCCCCCCCAGCCTCGGGCGGCAAACGGCGGCTCTCGAAAACCGACGCGCCCCTGCCGACGGCATTTGACGGACATTGCCGGACGGATGTATCATAGGAAAAAATCACGCATCATGATGAGGCCCGGCATGAACACATATCCGCAAGACAGCGCGCCGCAGCCGGTCAGCCTGCCGCCGCATTTTGCTTCGCTGGGCGCTTATGAAGAATGGCGCGAAGACATTGAGGCAACGGCCACAATAGTCAAAAAACGCATCTACCCGTATGCCAAAGAGATTAGTGACGCGGACGAACCGCCGTCTCTTGCACTGCTTTCGCCTTCTTCATGGTGTTGGAGATTGTTCTATTATTTGCTGCTTTTTGTGCCGCCTATTATGTTGGAACCCGACAGGCTTTTACTTGAGAATAAAAATGCACAAATCCAAAAATACATAAATTTCGTTGATCCGCAGATGAAACGCCTTATGATGATAGACAGGGGGCACATTGCCCAAGCCTTCGCTTTTATGGAAAAAGCCCGCGAAAAATTGCGCATCAAATATCCTGAGTTTCCTCTTGAATACCCGGAGCATCCCACAAATCAAACAGACGGCCTCATTTTGTCTTTTGTTGGCGTTGTAAGCTTGATATTTCCTGTTTTTCTGGAGGCGTTAAGCAAAACATCAGGCATTGATTTTTCAGTCATGTTTACGTACATACCAACAGCCATAGTGCCGACATTTGCGCCAATGGCCGCAGTCAGCCTGAAACCAATGCAAACCGAGATATTTTTGTCGTACTTTTTTTACTATACGTTTATCGTTGCACTTTTAACAT
>JAITVE010000136.1 GCA_031285975.1 Candidatus Adiutrix sp.
TCTCGGTCATCGAGCGCAGGGAGCCAAGCTGGCTGCTGGGGTAGACGGTGGCTTCAATGCGGCCGCCGGAACGCTCGTTGATGGCTTTGGCCATTTCCTCCAAGGTGACGTTGAGAATGTGATCGGGCGCGGTGGTGTTGCCGATGCGCAGGGTGATCTTCTCAGCGGCCAAGGCTGTCCCCGCCAGGGCCAGGCAGAGGCAGGCGGCGAACAGGGACATGAACAGGGTGCGTAGTTTGGTTTTCATAGTTCTCCCTTTTTGAGAAAATGGCGGGCTGTGTGCTGCGCGTTTCCGGCCCAATGCCGGGCGCGCCATTATTCGCCATAGTGCATGTGCAGGTGGTAAAAACTCAGGCAGTCGGCGTATTTAACAATCATCGCCTCGCGGGTTTTGCAGCCTTGGGCCCCCAGGGGCGAAAACAAATCCGAATGGGCCAGGACAATGTGGACAATCTCCACGGGCAGCCCGTGCTTTTGCAAAAGGAACGCGCCCGAGGCGGGGTGAACGACCAGCGTTGCCAGCGGTTTGTGGAAGGCGCGGCCATCGGGGCCGATTTCCACTTCAAGGTAATTGCCGACGTCGTGCAGCAGCGCGCCCGCGATGACGGCGTCCCTGTCCAGCTGGCCCGCCTCGCCCTGGCCGCGGGTCAGCTCGTCGCAAATGGCGGCGGCGATTTTCGTCACGCTGCGAATGTGGTCAAGGTTATTGTAGGCGCAGACGGGGTTCAGCCCCTTGACGACGATGGGACAGGCCTCCACGCCCTTTTCATCCCACCCGCCGGCCAGCAGCGCCTCAAGCCACACGTCGGCGCAGCGGTCGCGGAGGTCGGCGTTCTCTATCCAGGAAAGTTCGGGCAGCAGAGCGTGGACGTCGGAAGTATTCATGCTGGTGTCTCCATGGTCATTATCGTCGCTGGCAAGAGCGCAGAATTATAGAAACAATGTATTTCGCAACAACAGAAAATAATTGAGATCAGATATCGGATACGATTTATGGCTATTATAATAACGCCGTTTTACTAAAGATGTCAAGAGAAAATCTTGAAAAGATTATGTGCCTCTGTTTGGAAGAGGCGGCCGGATTTTTGCCCCACATAACTCCTTTGCCGCTTGACATTTTTTCAAAAAGGCGTTAGCCTAATTGAAATCGTATCTGATATCTGAATTATAGCTTTTTGTGCGATATAAAACAGGTGCATCCGCTCCGCGCGGGCTGGCATATCTATAAAATAAGATGCCCCCACTGTAAAGCGGATAGCGCCGTCGGCAACCCCAAACAGCAGGAGGCTTGTATTTTATGAACAGGGAAGATGTGTACACTCTGCTTCCAGAATTTCACTGGATAGCGGACGCGGCGCTGAAAGAAAAATGCGCCGACGTCTGGGTGGAGGCCGCCGCCCAGAGCGGCTGGGACAAAAAGGGGCTGGAAAACTGCCCGGTCGTGGTCAAGGGCTTGAGCGCCAACTGCCCGTATAACAATCTGGATCACACCCGGGGCGTGACCAAACTGAGT
Source organism: Candidatus Adiutrix sp. (assembly GCA_031285975.1). Classification (GTDB taxonomy): domain Bacteria; phylum Desulfobacterota; class Desulfarculia; order Adiutricales; family Adiutricaceae; genus Adiutrix. Next base: position 1,514 of record JAITVE010000136.1, read on the forward strand.
GCGACGATGTATGACGCCATGAGCGGCTGCTACCCGGAAGCCGGGGCCTGTGAGCGCGATATGATTATAGCTGGGGCCCTGCTGCACGATGTGGGCAAGCTGTTTGAATATGACCTTGTTGACGGCCAGCCGGTTCTGAGCGCGGAGGCGGCCATGTTCACCCACCCCACCACCGGGGCCTGCCTGGCCAAAAAGCATGGCCTGCCGGACAAGGTGACGCACATCATACTGGCCCATTCAGACCTTCTGTCTCCGGGCGGCAGCCAGGCCTTCCAAACCCGCGAGTCATTGATTGTCAAAAACGCCGACGCCATGTGCTTTTTTTACCTGCTCAAGCACTACGGCGCGTAAACATCTGTTGTCAACCCAGTACATTGTACATTGAAGGATTTTGCTGCCATGAAGGTATATTTTCTTGAGCGTCAGTTTTTAAGCCCGGCCCTGGAGAGCATCTATCACGATATTCTGGGGAAAGCGGGCCTTGAAGTGGATTTCAGAGCCTGGACCAGCAACCAGGAAGTCATGGACGGCGCCAAAGACGCCGCCGCCGTGCTGTCCATGGCCATAGCCATGAACGCGGAGACCATCGCGGCGCTGCCCGCTTTGAAATTCATCGGCCGCTGCGGTATCGGCTATGACAGCGTGGATTTGAAGGCGGCCACCGAGCGGGGCGCGGTGGTCTGCAATGTCCCCGATTACTGCGTGCATGAGGTCGCCGCCCAGGCCTTGACCCTGATGATGGCTGTGGCCCGGCAATTGCCCGCCTTTATGCGGCGCGCCCGCGAAGGCGGCTTCGGCCCCGGCCAGGGGGCCCCGGTCTATCGCCTGGAAGGGCGCACCCTGGGTTTGTTGGGCTATGGCCGCACCGGCCGCCAGCTTGCCAAAATGGGCCTGGGCATGGGCATGAAAGTCGCGGTCTATGACCCGTTTGTGAGCGACGCCGGGAACCCGGACGTCAAGCTGGTCAGCTTTGACGAGTTGATTGCCGGTTCCGATATCATCTCCCTGCATATGCCGCTGACGGCTGAAACCAAATACATCCTGTCCCGCCCGCAGTTCGAAAAAATGAAGAAAACGGCCATTGTCGTCAACACCTCCCGGGGCGGCCTGATAAACACCGGCGATTTGGTCTGGGCCCTCAAGGAAAACCGCATTAAGGGCGCCGGGCTGGACGTTTTCGAGGCGGAGCCCCTGCCGCCGTCGCACGAGTTGTTCACCCTCGGCAACGCCGTCCTCACTCCCCATGTGGCCCTGTATTCCGAGGAGTCCCTGGTGGATATGCACACCAAGCTGGCCGGGCAGCTGGTGGACGTGCTGGAAGGCCGCCGCACCAAAAACATCGTCAACCCTGACGTGCTGGACAAACTCCAGCTACAATAAGCCGCCGAATTTTTCGGACAACCCCAAGGAGTGAGAATCATGAAAATCCGTTCTTTGCTGCTGTCAGCCCTGACGCTCTGTTTCGCTGCGGCCCTGGCGGCCTCCCCGGCCCTGGCCCAGAAGACCATTCAGGTCAAAATGGCCCACGCCGGGCCTGAGCAGAGCCTGATGCACAAATCCTTTCTGGTCATCAAGGACAAGCTGGAAAAAGACTCCGGCGGCGTCTTCAAGGCCGATATTTTCCCCAACGCCCAGTTTGGCAACGAGCCGGAACTGTTGCAGGCCATCCAGGAAGGCGATATTCAGTTCATGGCCACCAACAACGGCTACCTGGTCAATTTTCAGCCTGCCAACGCCGTGTTCTCGGCCCCCTTCGCCTTTCCCAGCGAAGAGGTGGCCTATGAAGTCCTCGACGGGCCCTTCGGCCAAAAAATGCTCGACGCCATGCTGCCCGGCTGCGGCATGAAGGCCGTGGGCTACTTTGAGTCGGTGGATTTCCGCCAGTTGACCGCCAACAAGGAAGTCAGAACCCCCGCCGACCTGAAGGGCATCAAAATCCGGGTCATGCCCAACCCCATCCACATTGCGATTTGGCAGGCCCTGGGCGCCAGCCCCTCGGCCCTTCCCTACGGCGAACTCTACACCGCTTTGCAGCAGAAAACCGTGGACGCTCAGGAAAACCCGGTGGAACTGATTTTGCAGTCCAAGTTCACCGAAGTGCAGAAATATTTGATTCTGACCAATCACGTTTTTTCCACCGGCATGGCCGTGGCCAACCCGGAATTTTACGACAGCCTGACCCCGGAACTGCAAAAAGTGCTGATCGACGCGGTGACCGCAGGCAGCGACTACTGGCGGGACGAGGCCACCAAGAACCGCGAAAACTATTACAAGGAGATGGAAGCCCAGGGCATGACCATCATCCGCCTGACCCCCGAAGAAGCCCAGGCTTTCAGGGAGCAGGTTCGCCCGGCGGTTGACCTCATCGCCGAACAGGTCGGCCAGCCCCTGGTCGATGAAATGTACCAGGCCATTGCCGACGTGGTGGCCAAGAAGAAATAATCCGAACCACAGCCCCGGAACGGCGATTGCCGCTCCGGGACTTGGGGCCACAGCGCTTTGGCCGGGAGTTTGCCCTGATGAAAATAGTGAATTTGATTGACCGATGGTTTGAGGAATCGCTCATCGCCGTATTTATGGGCTATTTCGTGCTGGCCACGATTTTTCAGGTGATAAGTCGCCTCATCTTGCACTGGCCAGCCGCCTGGACTGAGGAAACCTCCCGTTACGCCTTCATTTGGATGACTTTTGTCGGCTCGGCGGTGGCCGTGAAGAACGCTTCGCACGTCCGGGTGGACGTTCTGGAAAACGCCTTGAAGAGCGAAACCGCCAAAAATCTCTTTTTTTGGTTCACCACGCTGACCTTTCTGGTCTTCTGCGCGTCTCTGACCGTCATTGGCTTCAACAACTGCCTGACCCTTTTGAAGCGGCCGCAGATGATGCCCGTGCTGGGCCAGTCGATGATTTACGTCTACAGCGCCATGCCGGTGGGCATGGGCCTGTCCGTTCTGCGCCTTTTGCAATTGATGTGGCGGAAAGTGAAGGGCGGGCTGAAACCGGCGAGGGAGGTTGTTGAATAATGGCGTTCATACTTTTTGGCAGCTTTTTGGGCCTGATGTTCCTGGGGGCGCCTATCGCGGCGGCCCTTGGCCTGGGCCTCATGCTGTGTTCTATCACCAGCGATTCCTTCTCCCTGGCCTATCTGGGGCGCTCGACCATTCTGGCCCTGGATTCCTTTCCCATCCTGGCCATTCCCATGTTCATCTTCGCGGGCGAAATCATGGGCCAGGGCGGCATCTCCAAGCGCCTGTTCAATTTCGCCAATGCCTGCGTGGGCGGCATAACCGGCGGGGTGGCCATTGCCACGGTTTTCACCTGTATGCTCTTTGGGGCTATTTCCGGCTCCGGCCCGGCCACCTTCGCGGCTGTCGGCACCCTGATGATTCCCCTGATGGGCAAGCAGGGCTATGACAAATCGTTCGTCACCGGCCTGACCGCCGCCTCCGGCGGCCTGGGCGTTCTGATTCCGCCGAGCCTGCCGATGGTCATGTACGGCATCACCGCCGGGGTCTCCATCGGGGCCATGTTCCTGGCCGGGGTCATCCCGGGCATAATCAGCGGCCTGGCCCTGATGCTCTATTCCTATTTCCACTGCAAAAAACATCCCCTGAAAGAAACCGAGGACGCCAGCAGCCGCATGGGCATTGGGGCCAGCGTCATCGACGGCTTCTGGGCCCTGCTTTCACCGGTCATCATTATGGGCGGCATCTACGGCGGGCTGGTCACCCCCACGGAAGCCGCAGCTGTTTCAGTGGTTTACGGCCTAATAGTCGGCAAGTATATTTATAAAACCCTGCAATGGAAGCAACTGCCCCGGATGCTCCTATCGACCGCCAGCATCAACGCCCCCATTCTGCTGGTGGTTTCCACGGCCACGGTGCTGGGGAAAATACTCAGTATGCAAAAAATCCCCACCGCCCTGGCGGCCTACGTGCTGGGCATTTCCGACAACCCCATCGTCCTTCTGCTGCTGATGAACCTCTTGTTACTGTTCGCCGGCATGATGATGGAAACCCTGGCCTCCATCATCATCCTGACGCCCATGCTGTTGCCCATAGCCGCCGGGATAGGCGTTGATCCCGTGCATTTCGGGGTCATCATGGTGGCCAATCTGGCCATCGGCTTCGTCACCCCGCCCATCGGCGTCAGCTTGTATACGGCGGCCTCCATCACCAAGCTGCCCTTCG
>JAITVE010000137.1 GCA_031285975.1 Candidatus Adiutrix sp.
CACCTACAGCGCGGCGGCGGCGGCCTATTACGCCCACACCCACAATTTCAGCGCCGGGGCCAATGAGAGCGGCATTGACGTGTATGCCGTCACCATGTCTTCGGCCTACCCGGAACTGACCTTCAGAAAGGGCACCGGCGGCAATGAGAAAATCACCATCATGCCGGTGAGCATTACCTCCAAGGCCGTTGGCCGCGGCCTGCTGCTGAGCTTTCTGAACTACTATATTCTGGAATGGCACACCGACAAGAGCGGCAACCCCTTCAGCGCCACCGTCCAGGTCAATTTCTCAGATGCGCGGGAAGCCGACGACTGGGAAATGGACGCTATCATCACCTACCGGGTCGAGTTGCTGACCGACGCCCCGGGCCTCAACACCACAGCGTGCCTGTTCCATAGCAGCAGCACCAATTGGAGTTGCACTCCGCACCCGATAGAAGTTGACCCTGATCAGCGCGCTCCGGTCAGCGGCATTCTGACCACGCTGCCCGCGAAAAAGTACTACGGCTTTCAGAATAATTACGGGGATATTGTCTACGACCCCGACACTGAGCTGAGAGACCAGTATATCACTGTCAACCCGGGCAATGTGACGGGCCTGGCTGTGTATTCCAGAATTGAAAAACATGGCTCCAGCTCCAAAATGGCTATGGGGTACACCATCAGCGGCAGCACCAAGGACGGCACCTATCTTGATCTGAGCCTGAGATATAACGCGAGCGATACCCTGCCTTCCGTGTACCACACTCCCCCCACCTGTCCTGAGGCCAAGGGGGCGCACTCCTCTTGCGGCCAATATCACGAAACTCCGGAGCAGGTGCGGACGTTCACCTTCGCCAGCTCTGGGGGCGGGAGCAAATTCCTGGAAAACCCCCTGTTCCTGGCCGCCAAATACGGCGGGTTCAAAGACCCGCAGAACACCGGCGTGCCCCGGACGGCCGCTGAAACCAACGACCTGCGCTGGTCTACCAAAGAACCCGGCATTCCCGACAACTATTTCCAGGCCACCAATATCTCGGAACTGTCCGAGCAGTTGGGCGCGGCTTTCCAGGCCATTGCCAAAAGCGTCTCCACCGGCACGGCCACGGCTTCTTCCGTCAGTTCCATCCTGGGGGGCGGGGTGTCCATACAAACCCTGTTCTACCCTGAATATAAGCCCCCCACCGGCGAAGAGGCCATTAAGTGGGTCGGCAACATCTACGGCCTGTTCGTTGACCGCTTCGGCAACCTGCGGGAAGACACCAATGGCAACAACCAGCTGGACATCGTCACCGGCGAGGCCAGCGCCCTTGACCAGGGCGACCTGGTGGTGCAGTTCGTCCCCGACCCGGATGGCGGCCTCCCCATCCTGTCGCTGCGGCGGGACATCAAGGGCGACGGCGATCTGATTGACGCCGGAACTGTCGAGAGCCTGGAAAAGCTGAAAACCCTGTGGAACACCAGCCAGCAACTGGCCGACATGCAGGAGGACACGGAGGACAGGCCCGGTGCGCGGGAAGCCAAATCCGAAGCCTCGTATGGCCGGGAATCCTACGCTGCCTCCGCCCAGGGCGGCCGCTTCATCATGACCTATTACGGCTCCATGTCGGCCAACCCCGACGGAAGCTGGGACCAGAACCCCGTGGCGCTGGACAACTACCTCTTCCGCTACGACTACGGCGGGGGCAAAAACAGCCCGACGAACGTGCGGCTGGCGGAGCTGATGCTCCAGAACAGCGCCCTGAGCGTGGGCCAGTCCTACCCCAAAACCGGCGCGAAGCGGATGTATGTCCGCGGCCAGGGCCAACTGCCCCTGGATGTGGAGACGGTCAAGGCCCAGATCAAAGACGGCGGCACCAACAAGGTCACCGCCAGCATTTCCGGCCCCAACCTGATGATTACCATTGAGCGGAGAAACAACTGCACCGCCGCCGAACTGGTGGAAGTCATTAACGCCGCCGCCGACCTCGGCATCTACAACGGCGCGCCCATCATCCGGGCCTCCCTGGCCGCTGGCGACAAGGGCGAATGGGTGGTGCCGATTTCCGGGGCCGGGAACGAAACCATCTATGACGACGCCGACCGAAGCGGCGACGCGGAGGCTCTGATAGAATACATTCGCGGCGACGACAAACCCGGCTGGCGCTCCCGCGCGGTGCCCAGCCCCTGGACGATGAATCCCCCCCCGGCGGACGCCAAAGTGCTCTGCCCCGGCGACTCCGGCGGCTCGGAAGACTGCATCGTCTGGCGCATGGGCGATATCATCAACTCCAAGCCCGTCATTGTGGGCGCGCCCAACTCGCAGTTCGACTTCATCTACCGCGACACCTCCTACGCCGCCTATAAGCTGGCCCAGGGCCGCAGGCGGCAGGTGGCCTATGTGGGCTCCAATGACGGTATGCTCCACGCCGTCAACCTCGGTTTCTTCGGCTCGCTGGAAAACGGCGCGGCCGGGTACACCGAAGCCGCCCCCGCCGACGCGGGCTTCCTGTCCCCGCCCACGGAACACAAGCTGGGCTCGGAACTGTGGGCCTTCGTGCCCCCCGCCGTGCTGCCGCACCTTCAGTGGCTGGCCGACCCGGAGTATGACCACAGCTATTACGTTGACCTCAAGCCCCAGATTGTGGACATTAAAAACACCACCGGCTTCCCCGTCACCATGCCCGGCGGGAACTGGGAGAAAAATGAATGGCGCACCGTGCTGATCGGCGGCCTGCGCCTCGGCGGCCGCACCATCCGCACCAAGGAAGCGGAAGGCGGCAACCCGTCCCAGCACTCCTATTCCGAGTTCTTCGCGCTGGATATCACCAACCCGGAAAAGGCCCCCATTCTTCTGTGGCGCTTCAGCAGCGCGGAACTGGGCCTGAGCACCAGCCTGCCCGCCGTGGTGAGCAGCCTGTCCGCTTCCGGCAACGGCAACGAGCACAACTGGTATGTGGTGCTCGGTAGCGGCCCCACCAGCGACCGGCCGGACGGCAGCTCAATCTCGAACGGCAAAGTCGCCTACGACGGCTCCAGCACCCAGAGCGCCCGGCTGATTGTCCTCGACGCTTTCACCGGGCAGCGGGTGCACACCATGACCGTGACCGACCCGGAAGAAGAGAAGAGCTTTTTCAACGATTCCTTCCTCCCCATCGTCTCCCAGGTGCGCTCCAAGGGCACGCCCGAGGCCCAGTGGGACAATAACGTGGCCTACTTCGGCCTCACCAAAACCCTGGACAGCGGCAACGGGCAGGACACCGGCGCGGTCTACCGCCTGCAAATGGTTGACGAAACCACCGGCGAACCTTTCGGCAAGGTCGCCGACTGGCGGCTGGCCCGCCTGTTCAAGACCGACCAGCCCGTCTCCCAGGGCTCCCTGTCGTCGCGCCCGGTCACCGGCGCGGTCAACGCGGCCCGCGACAGCCGCCGCAACACCTGGGTGCTCTTCGGCACCGGCCGCATGTGGAGCAAGGCCGACGCCCAGCCCTGCATGGGCATCGGCGACCCCGGCGACTTTGACAAGTGCCAGGAGAACCACGAACACTTCATCTACGGCCTCAAAGAGCCCATGAAATACAATACCACTCTGCAACAATGGCTGATGACCTTTGAGGAAATCACCGACAAGAGCAAAATCGTGGACGTGAGCACCGTGGAGGTGTACAGCAACGGCACCATCAAAAACTTCACCAAGGACGACGGCACCGTTGACACCGGCGTTAAATCCTACGCCGCCCTGCAGAACGCGATGTTCAGCGACGACAGCCTGGGCTACCGCCGCAAACTGGCCACCTGGTCTATCACCGGCGACACGGGCCTTTCCGCAGGCACGCAGGAAGTTTGCCTCTACCAGCCCAAAATAGAGGGCCTGGCCAACGGCCAGTCGCTGGCCACCTTCACCACCTATGAGCCGGACGTGAACGTCTGCAACCCCGAGGGCAAGAGCTACCTGCACGTCATCGACACCTTCACCGGCGTCCCGGCCCCGTATATGTACCAGATGGGTTTCCTGCCCAGCGACAAGGTCAATAGCGATTCGTCGAACCCCGACGAAGCAACCCCCGGCCGCCATGTGACCGGCTACATCAACGCCGGGCGGGGCAAATCCACCGAAGCCTGGATCAGCGGCGACACCATCGGCACCAACGGCCAGGACGGCACGCCCTACACCCTGAAACTCCCCACGGAAACCGCCCTCACCAACGCGGTCATCTCCTGGCGCGAAATCCTCGACATGGGCTTCACCATGGAACCCGGCCAGATGTTCCAGGGCATCGAAGGCCTCGACGACTAACCCCCCCCCGCCGCCCATAACGCGGCGGCCAATACAAAAAGCGCCGCCCCTCATTTCCCGGAAATGAGGGGCGGCGCTTTTGCCGCTATGCCGCTACGCCGGTCACAAAGCCGTGCCTTTTTGGGGGATGGAGAAGCGGGACATGTCCAGGCCCTCGTGGGTCAGGAGTTGTATTTTTTTGTCCAAACCCCCGGCATAGCCGGTCAGGCTGCCGCCCGCGCCCACCACCCGGTGGCAGGGGATGATGATGGAAATGGGGTTGTGCCCCACCGCGCCGCCCACCGCCTGGCTGGACATGGTTTCCCGGCCCAGGCGGGCGGCGGTTTTTTTGGCGATGTCGCCATAGGTTACGCATTGGCCATAGGGGATTTGCAGCAAAAATTCCCACACGGCTTGGCGGAACTCGCCGCCCTGGGGGGCCAGGGGCACGTCGGACACGGCGGGTTTTCGTCCCGCGAAATAGGCGTCCAGCCACTTTTTGACGGCGGCGAAAACGGGCAGTCCAGGCTTGCGCTCCACATCGCTTTTGACTGTGGCCGCGAAATACTTTTGCCCGTCCAGCCACAGGCCGACGAGGCTGTCGCCGTTGCTGACCAGGGCCAGCGAACAGCCCAGCGGGGATGCGTAGTCGGTTGCGTACAGCATGGTTACCTCATGTATTTGATAGCGAGTTCCAAAGATTGATGGTCGCGTAAGCGCGCCAGGGCCGCCAGGCTTCCGCTGTTTTCAGAATTTCGGCTTCGGAGAGCGGGGCGAGGGCTTTTTTTACGCCGTAATCCGTGTGCGGAAACGCGTCCGCCCAGCCCAGGGCCCGCATGGCCAGATAGTGGGCCGTCCAGCCGCCGACGCCGGGGATGGCCCGCAGCTTTTTGATTTCCGCTTCCGGCGACAGGCCCGGCGTGAAGTCGAGTTCGCCGCTGGCCATGCCCTGCGCCAGGGCCGCGATGGTGCGGGCGCGGCTGCGCGTAATGCCCAGGGGGCCGAAGCGGTTTTCGATATCACCATCCAGGGCCGCGACGTCGCTGGCGGCGGGGAAGGCGCGGGTCAAGCCCTCCACTCCGGTTTCCAGGGGCTTGCCAAAGGCTGCCGCGAACCGCCCGGCCAGGGTGGTGGCCGCCTTCACCGTGATCTGCTGGCCCAGCACGGCCCGCGTGGCCATTTCAAAGGGCTCGAAGCAGCCGGGGAGCCGGGTGCCGGGCACGAAGAGGCCGGGAGCGATAGTATTCATGGCCGACAGGGTTTCGGCCACCGCGTCCGGGCAGCCATAGAGGTCAAACACATGGCGGACGCGGGCCAGAATCTGCGGCAGCGCGGGCAAGAGGGCCGTGCTGACGGTGACCGCCAGGGCGTTCTTTTGGGGGCAGTGCTCCACCCGCAAGAGGCCGTAGAGCCGCCGCTCCCCGCTGGCCACCCAGACCGTCCGCAAATATACGTTGCCGCGCACCGCCTCCACGCCGGGGATGGCCCGCCCGGCCAGGAAATCCAAGAGGGTCGCCCACTGGTAGGGCGGGCGGTAGCCCAGGTGCAGCGTGATTTCGCCGTCCACGGCTTTCGCGCTGGAAGCTTTGCGGCGCAAGGCCGTGGGCGAAAGCCGGTAACGCGATTTGAACAGGTCGTTGAAGCGCCGCAGGCTGCCGAACCCGGCCGCCAGGGCCACTTCCAGCACCGTGAGATTGGTGTCGGTCAGCAAATTTTTGGCCAGCAGCAGGCGGCAGGTTTGAAGGTATTGCACGGGCGAAACCTGGAAGGCGGCCGCGAAAGCCCGCCGCAGGTGCCTATCCGAACAGCCGAGCCGCTGGGCGTACTCTTCCAGGGAGCCTTCGCTGCCGCAGTTTTCCTCCAGCAGCCGGGCGGCCTGGCGGGCCAGGGCCGGGGCCGCGTCAATGGGCGCCGCGCCGGGGGCCAGTTCGGGGCGGCACATCAGGCAGGGCCGGTAACCGGCCTGCTCGGCGGCGGCGGCGGTTTCATAAAAGGTGCAGTTCTCCTCCTTCGGCAGCCGGGCCGGGCACACCGGGCGGCAGTAGATGCCGGTGGAGGACACCCCCACGAAAAAGCGGCCGTCAAAGCGGGCGTCTTTGGCTTTAAAGGCCGCGTACCGGGCCCGTCTCTCCGCGCTGTCCATATTCCCCCCTTTTGATGAAGCTATAGTACCGCATTTTTCCCCAAAAAACTCGCTGTTTTCGGACATGGCTGCGTTTTTTTCAGACGGTGGAATACCTCCCCGCGAACGGCAACACGGCCTTGACGGGGCGGCGGGAAAGGGGTATAGTATCTATATAGCGTATTACGAATTTGCATATCACAATGCGAGAATATATCCACGCGGCCGGACGGCCGCCTTCGCCACCTTCAATCCCAAGGAGATTCCCATGGCTAAGAAATCTTTGTTCGATCTGTACAACATGAAGAAGCAGGGCGAAAAAATCGCCTGGCTCACGTCCTATGACTTCCCCACCGCCCAGTTCGCCGAAGCCGCCGGGCTGGACATGATCCTGGTGGGCGACAGCCTCGGCATGTGTGTTTATGGCTACAACGGCACCGTGCCCGTGACCATGGATCAGTGCATCCAGCACTGCCAGGCCGTCCGCCGCGGCGCGCCCAACACTTTTGTGGTGGGCGACATGCCCTTCCTGAGCTACCAGACCACCGACGCCGACGCAGTCTACAACGCCGGCCGCTTCCTGAAAGAAGCCGACGTTGACGCGGTGAAGCTGGAAGGCGGCGTGCGCGTGGCCGACCGCATCCGGGCCATCAGCGACGCGGGCATCGTGGCCGTGGGCCACATCGGCCTCACCCCGCAGTCCTCGGGCCTTTTGGGCGGCCACAAGGCCCAGGGCCGCACGGCGGACGCGGCCAAGCTGACCGTGGAAGACGCCGTGGCCGTGGAAAAAGCCGGGGCCAAACTGATTCTGGTGGAAGCCGTGCCCCCGGAGGTCACCGCCTACATCACCAAAATCCTGACCATCCCGGTGCTCTCCATCGGCGCGGGCCTGCCCTGCGACGGCCAGCTTTTGATCGTCAGCGACCTCATCGGCCAGTTCCAGGCCTTCACCCCCAAATTCGTCAAGAAATACGCTAACGTGGCTGAAGTCGTCACCAACGCCATGAAGGAATACGTCAAAGACGTGAAGGGCTCGAAATTCCCCGCCGATGAACACACCTATAAAATGGTGGCCGGTGAAGAGGAAAAATTCCTCAAACTCATGAACGGGAAATAATTCCTGCTGAAACCAGTGGAAGCGGCGGGGACGGCCAGCCGGTTATTCAGGCAAAAGCGCGATTGAGCCTGAAAAGCCGGGTGAGCCGTCCCCGCTGTTTTTACATGGCCCATCGCAAGGTTCATACTGTTAGTAAAGGCTTTTGGCATTTGGCGAATTGTATTCAGCCTTGCTTTTTCGGCCCCAACCTGTTTAAATGGAAAAGATTAGGCACGAATGCCCGCGCCCCGGCGGCAAAAACGGGGCGCTATTTTGACCATTGGGTAGGTATATGAAAGACAAGTTGAACAACGACGAACGGGGGATACGCCACGCCGGGGACTTGCTCCCGGCCGGTTTCGATCCCCATGACGCCATGCGGATTCTCACCGCCTATTTGCTCAACCTGGAAACCAGCTATAACGATTTCAAGAAATCTTCCGGCGCCCGGCAGCGCAATTTGGAGAGCGAATACCGCGCCCTGACCAAAACCAAAGACGACCAAAAGCAGGAGCTTGACCGCCTCCACGCTGACCTGCTCGACCTCACCAACACTTTGGAAGACCAGGAGAGCCAGCTTTCCACGGCCAGCCAGAAAATGCTCAATTATGAAAAACAGTTCAAAAAGCTGCACCGTGAAAACAGCGAACTGACCAACAAGCTGACCCAGAAGGAAAACGACGCCGATTTTTACCGCCAGGAGTTGGAACGCAACGCCCGGGAAACCGAAACGCTGACCTCGTCCTTTCAGATGGCCAACATGCGCATCGACGAACTGGAGCGCCGCCTGGCTGTGGAGCGGGAAACCGGCACCATGCAGGAAAAGGAAAACCGCCGCCTGAGCCTGATGGTCTCGGAAAGCCAGAACAAAGTGCAGATAACCGAGCGCAAGCTGGAAGAGGCGGTGGTGAAATATTCCGAGGAAATCAAGCGCCTGACCGACCGCAGCAACGCCGACGCCCAGCACGAGGTGAGCCTGTTGCGCAAACGGGCCCGCTCCAGCGTGGCCCCGGAAATGCGTGAAATGGAAAAGCTGATGAACAGCAAACTCAGCATAGAATCAGCCAGCAACTTGAAGGCCCTCCTGTCGCGCCTCCTCTCCAAGCTGGAGCAGGCCGGTCTGGAACTGAAATAAGGCCTTGCCGCCGCTGTAAAAAAGATGCAAAAAGGCCTTGACATTCAGACCGTAATTATATACTATCACCAAGTGCTCTCGCCGGTAAGAAGAAAATAGGCGAATTTTGTGGGGCTGTAGCTCAGTTTGGGAGAGCGCTTGAATGGCATTCAAGATGTCAGGGGTTCGATCCCCCTCAGCTCCACCACAAATATCAAGGGATTGCGGAAGTTTTTCGCAATCCCTTTTCTCTTTGATAAACCGCGACAGTTAACCACTGAATAAACCAAAAATCAATTGCCCGGCACCCTCTTTGAATTGGTTGTGCCCCACTCGCGTAACGCCTTCTTGTCGGCATTCGCCTGCCTCAACGCGGCCCGCAACTCCACGGCCCACTCGGCCAAATCCCCGTTCGTGCGTCCGGCCAGCTTCGGTTCATCGATGTCCTGCAGATAGACCACCGGGGGCAGCATGGGCCGGGCCGGGGGGCAGGGTTTATTGCCGCAGGCTGTCAAAAACAGGCAAAGGGCACAGAGTAGCAGCCCACGCTTTAGATGTCGGGTCATTGGCGTATACCTCTTCGAGTTTATCGGTTAATGCTTTGCGTTCGGCCAGTAGTTGCGCCCGCTCGGTTTCTCGCAGTTCCAGGGCCAGCCGGTTGTCATTGACCTCCCGTGCGTAGGCCGCCACCGCCTGGTTGGCCATGGCAAGGTCTTTTTCCACGATGGCAATGTCGGCGTCCCGCTGGGCCAGGTCAGCCCGAAGCCCGGCGTTCCCGATGGCCAGCCAGGCCACGGCGGTCACTGCCAGCACGGCGGCGGCCAGTTTAATTTTGTCCATGATCACGACTTTCCACCTCCATATCTTTGATGCGCACCCGGAAACTCCCCCGGGCGCTCATGCGGTTGACCAGGCCTACCAAGAGCAGCACCCCCAGCAACGCGGTGTGCCATTCGGTCAACTCCCGCCCCAGCCACAGGTCGCGTGCCAACCAGATTACGGCCAGGGCGCAGGCCAGTATCAGCACAGATTTGGCCCCGCTGATCTGGCCCTGGTCGTTTTTGAGGGGGCCGGTCACAGCCCCTCCCGAAACGCCCACTCCTGGGCATCAAAACACGGGCAGTCTTTTTTCACGCCGGGGAAATCCCGGTGGCCAGTGACTTTGGCGTTCGCGTATTTCGTTTTCAGCGTGGCGACCAGCGTTTTCAGGGCTTTCCACTGTTCCGGGGTATAGCTGTTCTTCGCCCGCCCGGTTTCGTCCAGGCCGCCCGCCAGGCAAATGCCGATGGAGTCGGCATTGTGGCCGCTGACGTGCGCGCCGATTTGCTCCACGGGTCGGCCATCCTCCACAGTGCCGTTGCGGCGGATGACGAAGTGGTAGCCGATGTCGCGCCAGCCGTTGCCTTCCACGTGCCACTTCCGAATCTCAGCCGCGCCGATGTCGGCGGAGGGCTTGGTGGCCGCGCAGTGAATCACGATGTAGTTGATTTTCCTCATTCCAATCCCAGTCCTTTCAGAATGTAGTTGACGACCATGCCTAAAAGAATGGCCGCGCCGACGACTTTCGCCTGAGCGATTTCCAGTTTGTGGACGCGATCCTTGAGGCTCTCAATCAACCGGCCCCGCGCATCGCAGCGTTCGCAGAGTTGGGTTTCGATGCGGGTCAGCCGCTCGAGGATGCCGTCCAGGCAGCGTTCCAACTCTTTGATTTGGTCTTCACCCATTGCTTACCTCTTTCGGCGAGTGCCCCCGCGCCGCCTCGTTTTCCGCCGCCGCCCGGCAGTGGTTCGGCTCCCAGAAAAACAGCCGGTCGATGCACCACCGCACGGCCCGCCAAAACCATTGCCCGGCCTGAGCCTTGCGCCACGACCGGGCCGAAAGGGTTTCGTCGGGGTAGCCCGAGAAGATGGTGTTGACGAACTGGTCAAGGCCGACCAGCACGTTGTAGCCGTATTTTGCCAGCCGCTTTTTCATGCTACACCTCCACGTCGCGGTGCGAGTCTTCGTTGGGCCAGGCCAAAGGC
>JAITVE010000246.1 GCA_031285975.1 Candidatus Adiutrix sp.
ACTTTAACCCCGATGATTTAATTTTTGGTTTGATACAGCTACTGTGCTTTGTGCCGGCAATCGTGGTGCACGAATTTGCCCACGGCTTTGTGGCCTATAAGCTGGGCGACCCCACAGCCAAAAACGAGGGCCGCCTGACCCTCAACCCCCTGGCCCACCTCGACCCCATCGGCACGCTCATGCTCTTTTTGTCCCAGCTTTTCGGCTGGGCCAAGCCCGTGCCCTTTAACCCCGCCAATTTCAAAAACCCCGTGCGCGATGCCACCCTGGTGGCCCTGGCCGGGCCGGTCGCCAACCTTGTGACCGCCGTGGCCATGGCCGTTGTGTTTAAGCTTTTCCTGCTGGTCAATATTTTCAGCTTCCTGCCCGCGTCTTCAGCGCAGGATTTGGGGAACATTTTCGTCATGGCCATTCTGGTCAACGTGGCCATCGGGGTCTTCAACATGCTGCCCCTGCCGCCGCTGGACGGCTTCAAGGTGCTGGCCTATTTCCTGCCCCCCCGTTGGGTCATCGCCAGCTATCAGCACGCCAACCTGTTTTTCATGGGCTTTGTGCTGCTCCTGATCCTGGACATCCCCCAAAAGCTTATCAGCCCGGTGGTCTACGTCCTATTCGGCTTCATCTACCGGCTGATTGTGGGGTAGCTGTGAGCGAGGATCTGCTGGTCAAACTGCAAATTTACGAGGGGCCGCTCGACCTCCTCCTGCACCTCATCAAAAAAAACGAGGTGAATCTGGACGACATCCCGGTGGCCCTGATTACGGCGCAATATCTGGAATATCTGGATTTGATGGAATCCATGAACGTGGAACTGGCCTCGGACTTCCTGGTCATGGCCGCCACCCTCACCCAGATAAAGTCGCGCCTGCTCCTGCCCCGAGAAGACGACGACCTGGAGACCGACCCGGCCGACGACCTGAAAGCGGCCATCATCGACCCCTTGCTCGCGCACCTGCGCCAGGGCCTTGATTACCGCGACGTGGCCGAGGCCCTCAAAAACCGGTATCAGCTGAACAGCGACGTTTTCGTGCGCGGCGGCAATCCCCTGGCCGAGGATGAGGCCGAAGACGACGACCAGCAAAAGCCCCTGGAAGCCAGCCTCTTCGACCTCATGGACGCCTTCCGCCGCCTGGCGGAAAAAAAGGTGGAAAAGCGCACCCTGAAATTTGTGGTGGAGAGCAAAACCATCGGCGAGCGCATCAGCGAGATTCAAACATTTTTGAAGGAAAACAAGCGGGGCAGCTTCGAACTCATCTGCGCCGGAGACAAAGACCAGGGCGACCTGGTGCTCAGCTTCCTGGCCGTGCTGGAACTGGCCCGCACCAGCTTCCTGCGCCTCTACCAAAATTTTTCCAAATCCCCGGAATTAATGGTCTTTTTGGCCAACCCCGACGCCGAAGTCTCCGGCCTGGAAAGCCTGGGCTACTGACGCCGCGCCCACCGCGACGCCTCATTTTTGATTTTTGCGGGGGAAACGTTTGATTCTGGCTGGGGCGTAATCTTCCCGCGGGCTGGTTTCATGGAACAATCCGCCGGATGGGCGCGGCGGGACGGCGTAGGTTTGGCGCATTTCCTGCTCAAAAATCGCCAGCATCCCCTGATCTTTGAAGCTGAAATATTCACCGTTTTTGCCGATGATAATGTGATCCAGCACCATCATTTCCACCAAAAAGGCCGCGTGCACCAGGCGGCGAGTGAGTTTTACGTCCTGGTGCGAAGGCCGGACGCTGCCGCTGGGATGGTTGTGGACAAAGACCAGCGCGGTGCTTTTCAGGGCCAGGGCCCGCTCCACCAACTCACGGGGGTTGACGTAGGCGCTGGAGACAGAGCCCCGGCCCGCGTCTTCAATGTTGAGAACGGTATTGCTGTTGTCGAGGTGGATGACTTTGAAGATTTCTTTGTCCTGGGTTTCCAGGTCGTGGCGCAGATATTGGGTAACCTGTTCAGAGGAGTTGATATACATCCGCCCGGTCAGCCGCTGTTCTAAAAAACGGCCGCTGACGGCGTGGATGAATTTGATGGCCACGATGTTCGTGGGCCCCGCGCCGGGTATGGCGGCCAGCGCTTCGGGCGAGGCCTCGAACACGTTGCGGATGGCCCCGAATTTGGCCAGCATGGCCCGGGCGGCGAGTTTGCAATCCCGCCGGGGAGTGCCGAAACTGAGCAGCAGTTCCAGCACTTCCTCGTCGGTCAGCTTTCCCAGCCCGTGCGCCAGGAATTTATCCCGCAGCCGTCCCCGATGCCCCTCGCGGGGGTCTTTTTTTACCGATACCGACACGCGACTCAAGCCATTAGAGCATTATCGCGCCTTTGGCCCCGGAGGATACCCCGCGGGCGTAGCGGGCCGCGTAGCCGGTTTTGATTTTGGGCTCGAAGGGCGCGAGGGCGGCCCGGCGTTGGGCCAGTTCGCTTTCGTCCACGTTCAGGGATAACGCCCGCTGGGGGATGTCTATTTCAATGATGTCGCCATCGCGGATGAGGGCAATGGGGCCGCCCTCGGCCGCTTCGGGCGAGACGTGCCCGATGACCGCGCCCCGCGAGCCGCCGGAAAAGCGGCCGTCGGTGATCATGGCCACTTCACCGCCCAACCCTTGGCCAATGATGGCCGCCGTGGGCGTCAGCATTTCCCGCATCCCCGGCCCGCCTTTGGGGCCTTCATAGCGCACTACCACCACGTCGCCGGGTTTGATGGCCTTGGCCAGGATAGCTTCCGTGGCCGCTTCCTCGCTGTCGAAAACGCGGGCCGGGCCGGTGTGCCGCATCATGCTCTCGGCCACGGCGGACTGCTTGACCACCGCGCCGTCCGGGGCTAAATTCCCGTAGAGCACCGCCAGCCCGCCTTCCCAGTGGTAGGGGGTCTCCAGCGGGCGTATCACCGTGCCGTCGGCTCCGGGAGCTTTGGCCAGGGACTCGGCCAGGGGGCGGCCGGTGGCGGTGAGGCAGGAACCATCCACCAAGTCCTTGTGGGCCAATTCCTTCATCACGGACATAACCCCGCCCTTCTCGTTCAATTCCACCAGGTGGTGGGCGCCGCCGGGGGAGAGGCTCACAAGGTGGGGCACGCGGCGGCTGATGTCGTTGACGCTGGCCAGCTTGAAGTCCACCCCCGCCTCGTGGGCCAAAGCCGGGACGTGGAGGGTGGTGTTGGTGG
>JAITVE010000343.1 GCA_031285975.1 Candidatus Adiutrix sp.
CTGAGTTGCTTGACGGCGGTGAGTTTTTTCAAATCGTCGTCGCTGAGGTTTTCAGCCTGCCAGCGGCCGTTCTTGAAAAAGAAGGTCTGCCCGGCCCACAGGTTGGGCAGGCTCAGGCGGTTTTGATTGGCGGACTCTTGCGAATTGCGGTCATACGGTATTGCTAGAGCGGCCCCGCCCGCATCCCACTCATACGACGATTCGGCGGCGGCTGGCATGGCGGCGGCCACCCGCTTATCCAGTTGAGCCATTGCTTCAACGTCTTTGAAGTCAACATTATATGCAGTCGTGGCGGATACGGGCTTTCGCGTCATCTCAGCCTTGAAGGCCCGCTGGGCATTGGCTTTCGCGCCCACGGTTTCCGCCATGATGCTCAGGTTGTCGCCGACGGCGGCCTCCAGTTCGGCTTGCCGGGAAATGTTTTGGTCTTCCAGGGCCAGGAAACTGGTGTAGGGCGTGAGGATGCCGTATTTTTTGGAGAGCGCGGTCAACTCCGCGACCAGTTCCGGGTTGGGCGCGCCCCCGGCCAGGTCAAGCTGGTCGATGAGTTCGCCGATGCGGCGCTGGGCCCAGAGGGAGGCGATGAACTGGCCGTCCGGGCTGGGGCCGTCGGCCAGCGAGGCTTTATATTCAAACTTTTGCTCTTTCTCGCCGATCCGGCCGGTGAGGGTGAAGGCGCTCTCCCCGCCGGAGGGGTAGCGGCCCACCACCACAAGCTGCTGCCCCACAAAGAGGTCGGGCAGTTGTTCCGGCAAAACCCGGTTCACCGCGCGGCTCACGGACAGCGAAGGCCGGATGAGGGCCGGGGTGGTGATGCGGGAAAAAAACGAGGACACTTTGGCCTCCAGATTTTCATCGGGGTTGACGAAAACGCTGGAGCCCCCCGCCTGGCCGGACAAGCGATCCAGCAAGCGGGCGTTCACGTCGTGGCCCACGCCGAAGGCGAACAGGCGGGCGGCGTTGCCGGGATTGGCTTTCCGGGCGATTTCCGCCAGCCGCATCTCATCCACTTCGCCCTCCGTGGGCTGGCCGTCGGTGAGGAAAACGACGTAATTGGGCCGCGATGTGTCGCCGGTCAGGGAAAACGACAATTTCAGGGCTTCGTCAATGTTGGTGCCCCCGCCGCTTCTGAGATTGTCAACATAAGCCAAGGCCGAGCGCCGGTTTTCGGGGCTCATGTCCATCAGTTCCGGCTTCCAGGCGGAGACGCGCGACTCATAATTCACCAGGTTGAAATTGTCCCGCTCGTCCAGCCGTTCCAACAGGAATCGCAGGGCCTCCTGGGCCTGTTTGAACTTGGCCCCGCTCATGGAGCCGGACTCGTCCAGCGCGAAAATAATGTTCTTGGCCGCCGCTTGCTGGTCGGCGACGGGCAAGCGCGGGTCGGCCAGGAAGAGGAAAAAGCCGTCCTCATCCTTCTCCGGCTTGTGGCTCAAAATCAGGCCGCCCAGGGGCGAGGCCTCGGTGCGGAAGTAGAGGCGGAAAACATCCGGCGGGGCCGTGTCGCGGCTCTGATAGGTCACGGCCGCGTCCTGCCCCGGCTGGTGGCGGATATCCGCCCCGGCCAGGGGCGAATAGAGGCCGCCCAGGCCGGGCGCGTCGCGGACAATGACGCGGATATCCTGCTCCGGCCAGCCGCCCCGCACCATGGGCCCGGCAATGGGGAAACTGAAGGCCGCCTGGCCGTCGGCTTTGGGGACAAGATAGTCGAAGCGCAAATCCAATGTCTGGCGGCCCTTGGCGGGCACCGGGAAAACGCGGGCCCGGAAGGTGTCGCGCCCGGCGTATTCCAGGAGGGCCGGGTCTTTCGCTTTGGCGACGATTTCCCTATAAATGTCCCAGGCTTCGTCTTTATCATAAACTTTACCCGGCATTTCCTTCTGCCCGTCAAAGAGTGTCAGCCCCGTGACCGTGCCGCCGGATGGCAGGGGGGCCAGGAAATCCACTTCCAGGGGCCGGTCTGTGGGGTTGTAGATGACGTATTGCAGGGTGCAGGCCGCCTTCTGGCCCTCGATGACCACCTCCAGCCCAATTTTTTCCAGCACGAACGACTGCGGCCGCGCCGGTGCCGGCACGGCCCTTTCCGCCGCCTGGGCATAGCCGGAGGCGGCCAGGAGCAGCAGAAATCCGCAGACAAATCCCGTCAAACGCAACATAGTATCCTCCAGCGCAATAAAGTTTCGCCCAGGCGGCGGTGGTTACTCAAAACCCTTCGGTCGTCGGAATAAAGGAAAAACCCTGGCCGTCGCGTTTCACCAGGCCGGTGCCGGGGAAGGGGATGTGGGCCCCTGCAATGGGGAAATTGCCGTCGGCGGCTTGGCCTAAAATGGCCCGGCGGCTGGCGGCGGCTTGAGCCTTGTCGTTGTCGTAGCTGGAACATTCATCGGGCTGCGGGAACTGCAAAAGGGCCGCGTGCAAAAGGTCGCCGATAAACAGCAGCTTTTTGCCCTCGGATTCCAGCATGAAGGCCGTGTGCCCGGCGGTGTGCCCGATGGCCGAGATGGCCTCAAAGCCTTTGATGGG
>JAITVE010000094.1 GCA_031285975.1 Candidatus Adiutrix sp.
CTCGGCGGCGGCTTCCTCCAACTGGTCGCTCAGCCACTGGCGGTAGCCGTCGACGCCCTCCGCGTTCTCGAAGCAGCGGGGCGCGAAGCCCAGGTGGGCCCAGCGCCAGCTTTCCTGCCCGCTCGTCAGGGACGCGCCCCGGCGGAGTTCGTCCTTGGCCGCCGCCGTCCGGCCGAGAGCGCCCAGCACTTCGGCGTGGAGCCGGGCCAGATCGGCATTGTTCGCGTCCACGCTCACGGCCTGGGCCAGAAGGGGCTCGGCGGCGGCGAAGTCGCCGAAAGTCAGGCAGCTTTCAGCGGCCTGGCGCAGGAACAAGGCGGTGCGGGGCGTTTTGGCCTCGGCCAAAGCCTTGAGGATAATGGCCCGCTCCTGGTGGCGGTTCTGGCGGCGGCGCAGTTCGGCCAAATGTTCCAACGCGCCGAGGTGACCGGGCCGCAAACTCAGCGCCCGGTTCAAAATAAGGTCGATCTCGCCGAAATCGTCGCCCAGACTGAGCATGACGAAGCCCAGATTGGCCCAGGCCTCGGCGTAGTTGCGGTCAAGCTCCAGGGCGCGGCTCAAGGTGTTTTTGGCGGGATAGAGCAGCTTGCCCCGCATCTGGGCCGCAGCCAGATTATTCAAAAACGCCGCCGACTCCGGCTTCAGGGCCGCGGCCTCTTCGAGCCGTTCCAGAGCCCCGTCCAGATTCCCGGCGGCCAGGTCGGCCAGCCCCAGGCCGTGGAGGCCTTCGGCGCGGGTGTCCTCGGCTTCGGCCATTTCCCGCCAGAGCTTCCGGGCCCCGTCAATGTCGCCCTGGTTCATGAGTTCCCCGGCCTTCACCAGCCGGGGGTCGCGCCCCTCCGCCTGAGCGGCGTCAGTCCCGGCAGCCTTGGCCGAATATTCATTATCGTTTTGAGTCATGCGCCCTCACCTGTTCACAAAAAACATTTTCGGCCATGATAGCATTATCCAGCCATAAGTCAAACAGCGGCAGAGATGCGCCGTCAAATATCCTGGTCAGAAACTTGCGTGACTTCTTCATTGGTTAATTCAACGCTCAAAACCCGGTAGTCGTTATTCACCCATTCAGCGTTAAAGTATAACACGGCATACCTGTCGTCCAGCTTTTGCCATTCCGCGCCAGCGGTCTGTTCGCCACGTTTCAACTCAAGCTTGACGCCACATAAGGCCACATTGCGTGCGGCATCGTCAGCGGTTTCAAATTGCGGGAAACTTTGCGTGTAGTCCGTGGAGCTCCACTCTTCATTTTGGTATTCAACAATGGCCTGCAAAACAGCGGGTTCTATGGCGTTCCAGTTGGTCGTCAAGGCTTCATAGGTTGCGCAGTGCAGTGTTTCAATCCCGCTCTGCTCCGCAAATTCGGCTATTTTCAGCTCCACGGGCGTTTTGGCGCCGGCAAACATCATGACGATTGTACCCTGATACTCTTCACATTCCTCATTATATTCCAATTCCCCAAACAGCGGGTGAGCTACCGGCATAAAAACCCCATCTATAATCAAAATAAATCAAGCCGCTCTAGAGCGCTTTTCTCTTTCAAGGTCATATGCAAAAAATGAAAAGCGCCCGGATGTTTGCGTATTTTGCAATTTTTAGCAGATAAATTGCAAAATGCTCTAAATGGCCGACAGTCACTTCATAGCAACAAAGCATGTGCGTAGGCCGGTTTCCGCCGGTATACGCACAATACATTTCATCGCATGGAAATCATTGCGGCGCGGTGAAGGGCGCCTCGCCGCCGCCCAAAATATTCTGCAAAAACTCGCGGCGGAAGGGGAACAGCACCCCCTCCTTGGGTGAAAAGTCGAACACGCCAGCGGGGGTATCGGGCCGGTTCTGGTTCAGCCACAGGCCCAGGGCCAGGCCGAGGGCGGGGAGGCCCAGGGGGCCGCTGGGGTCGTTTTCGTCAAAGATTCTTTTCTGGAAAGGGGCGATGGTTTTGGCCAGGGCGCTCATGCCCCGGTCGCTGTAGTCCACGCTGAACGTGTTGAAACCCAGGGCGGAGAGGCAGCGGGGGCCCTCGTTATTTTCGGCGCGGCCCTGGAAGCAGCCGCCGAGCCATTCGTCGGCCCGCACCCGGCTGACGGACGGTTTTACCCCGGTAATCGTCAGGCCGAACAGCCGGGGGAACAGCAATAAACTTTCGGTGCGGATATGGCCGCCGTCGGCCCAGTCGCCGCTGCCGTGGAAATTCAGGCGGTCAAAGCGCAGGAGTTTGGGGAAATCCAAGTCAAGGGCGCTGAGGGGCTGGAGGAAGCCGGAGAGGCTTTGGCGCGGGCCGAGGCCCGAATCATCGGCCTGGGCGGCGGTCATTTTCACATCCAGGGCCCAACCGGCGGCGCTGTTATGGCCCGAGAGGCCCACGTTCAGCGGCGCGGTTTCGTAGCCGTCCAAGAAGGCCAAGCCGATTTTAAAATTTTCCAGGCGGGCTTCTTCCAACTGCCAGAACAAGTCCAGGGGCGTGAAGCCATCGTCAGGGCGGCCCAGGGCGGCGCGGGCGGCCCGCACGTCAAAGTCCAGCCGCTGGAAAGCCAGGCGGGTGAAGGAAGTCATGGCCGCGCCCCCGGCGCTGAGCACCAGGTAGTCAAGCTCCCCGCCGCGCAGTTCCACGCGGCCCGCCTCCCGGTCATAGCGGCCCTCGGCGGACATGCGGGCGGCAGCCAAAGCATCGGCCCCGTGCTCAAATTTCAGGCCCGAAAAGCCGACCCGCCAACTGCGCTTCCCCGAGCCGCCTTCGCCGAGAAAACAGTGAAAATCATTGAAGGACAAGGTAACCGGCGTTTCCTGATCCCTGAGTTGAATGACCAGATCGCGGCCATAGGCCAGGTTGACCACAGGCAGGGCCAGCACCAGGCCGGCCCGGATACCGGCCCCCTGTTCCAGCCCCAGGGTCTCGGCCAGGCGTTCCACCAGCAGCCGGCCGCTCCACCAGGCCCCGCCGCCGAGCAACAGCAGCAAGAGCACCGCCGCCGCGACCAGCCGCCTCAAAAAGCGGCGGAACGTATTCCGCACAGGGTGCAGCGGCTCCGGCCTGCGGCGCAAACGTTCCCAAAAACTCCCAACCTTGGGGGCGCTCCGGCGGCGGCGGCCCGGCGTCGGGAGCGGCTTCCCTCCAAACTTTAACTTGCTGTCCGGCACAATCACTCATCCTC
>JAITVE010000134.1 GCA_031285975.1 Candidatus Adiutrix sp.
TGGCCGGGATGCGCGGCTTGATGGCCAAGCCCACGGGCGAAATCATCGAGCAGCCCATCACCGCCAACTTCCGCGAGGGCCTCACCGTCCTCCAGTACTTCGTCTCCACCCACGGCGCGCGCAAAGGTTTGGCCGATACCGCGCTGAAAACCGCCAACTCCGGGTATCTCACCCGCCGCCTGGTGGACGTGGCCCAGGACAGCATCATCCTGGAAAAAGACTGCGGTTCCACCGACGGCATTGAAGTGGAAGCCCTGCGCGAAGCCGGGGAAATCATTCAGCCCCTGGCCGAGCGTATCCTGGGCCGCACCGCCCTGGGCGATATCGTCAGCCCCGTGGACGGCAGCCTCTTGGTGGCCGACGGCGAGGAAATCGGCGAAGACGAGGCCGTGGCCATTGAAAAAGCGGGCATCGACCGCCTGCGCATCCGCTCGGTTTTGACCTGCCGGGCCAAGCGCGGCGTCTGCGCCAAGTGCTATGGCCGCGACCTGGCCCACGGCAAGCTCGTGGAAATCGGCGAGTCCATCGGCATCATCGCCGCTCAGTCCATCGGCGAGCCCGGCACCCAGCTCACCATGCGTACCTTCCACATCGGCGGTACGGCTTCCCGGCGGGTTGAGCGCCACGTCATTTCCTCCGACCTGGACGGCACGGTGGAGTTCACCCCCGACGTGCGCCTGGTGCGCTCCGGCGGCGGCGACCTGGTGGTCATGAGCCGCAAAGGCGAAATCATCATCCGCGATGAAAACAACCTGCCGAGGGAAAAGCACGAGCTTATCTATGGCGCCCACCTGCGGCTGAAATCCCTGGCCAAGGCCCCGGCCATCACCGCCGGGCCCGCCGCCGACATCAGCGACGCCGACCTGCCGCAGTACGCCAAGGAACTGAAAAGCGGCGCGGCCAAGCTGACCAAAGTCATGAGCGACAAGGACTCCCTGGGGAAAACCGCCCGCGAGCTGCGCCCCCTGTACGAGCGCATTCAGGGCTGGGCCAAGGCCAACAACCTCATGACCAAGGACGGCCGCCTCATCGAAGGCGACAGCCCCAGCCAGGCGGCCGCGGAACTGGCCGAAGTCTGGCCCGTGGTCTCGGAAGTCATGAACCAGGCCGCCCAAGTGCTGGACGAGTATGACCTGAAGAACGCCGCCGACATCAAACGCCTCGGCGACGACTACCAGCTGGCCATCAGCAAGCCCGGCGAGTTCGTGGACTGGGATCCCTTCACCGTGCCGATTCTGACCGAAGTCACCGGCTACGTGGCCTTTGACGACATGGAAGAGGGCAAGACCATGATCGAAAGGGTTGACCAGGTGACTGGGAAATCCTCCAAAGTCATCATCGAGTCCAAGCAGGCCGATATCCGCCCCCGCATCAAAGTGGTGGACGCGACCGGCAAGCCCCTCATGACCTCCAAGGGCGTCCCGGCGGTGTACCCCCTGCCGGTCAACGCCATCTTGATGGTGGAGGAAAAAGCGCCGGTGCACGCCGGTGAGGCCCTGGCCAAGATTCCCCGGGAAACCACCAAAACCAAGGACATCACCGGCGGTCTGCCCCGGGTGGCCGAGCTGTTTGAAGTGCGCAAGCCCAAGGAAGTGGCGGTCATCAGCGAAATCGATGGCATCGTGGCCTTCGGCAAGCAGACCAAGGGCAAACGCAAGGTCATCATCACCCCCGAAATCGGCGAGGCCAAGGAATACCTCATCCCCAAGGGCAAGCACGTCACGGTGCACGAAGGCGACTTCGTGCGCGCTGGCGAGCCGCTGATGGACGGCGCGGCCAACCCCCACGACATTTTGTCCATTCGCGGCATCAAAGACCTGGCCAAATACCTGGTCGATGAAGTGCAGCAGGTCTACCGCCTCCAGGGCGTGAAGATCAACGACAAGCACATCGAGGTCATTGTGCGGCAGATGTTGCGCAAGGTTCGGGTCAAGTCCCCCGGCGACAGCGAACTGTTGTCCGGCGAGTCGGCCGAGCGGCTGAAGTTCGAGGAATTGAACGAGCAGCTTCTCACCGACGGGAAAACCCCGGCCACCGGCGAGCCGGTCTTGCAGGGCATCACCAAGGCCTCGCTGTCCACCGAAAGCTTCATTTCGGCGGCCAGCTTCCAGGAGACCACCAAGGTGCTCACCGAAGCGGCCGTGGCCGGTAAAACCGACCAGCTGGCGGGCCTCAAGGAGAACGTCATCATGGGCCGCCTCATCCCCGCCGGGACGGGCCTGCCCAAATACCTCTCCCAGTTCAACAAAAAACAGCGCATGAGCAACGCCG
The DNA here is from genome assembly GCA_031285975.1 of Candidatus Adiutrix sp. Taxonomy (GTDB): domain Bacteria; phylum Desulfobacterota; class Desulfarculia; order Adiutricales; family Adiutricaceae; genus Adiutrix. The sequence continues at coordinate 2,272 of JAITVE010000134.1, forward strand.
GGTAACCCCGGCCCGCTTGGCCATAACAAAACTCCGCGCCCCCTCACATTGGGGGCGCGGAGTTTTTATATGGGCGGCCTCTTTTGGAAAAATGGAAAAGCCGCCTCATTCTCTTTCAGCAGCGGCCAAATACACTTTCAGCCGCTCCCGCTTGCCGACGGCCAAGACCAGGACGGACACGGTTTGGTCATCGACACGATAGACCAGCCGATACCCGGCTTTGCGCAGTTTAATTTTGTAGCAGTCCGGCATCCCGGACAGGGCGGCCGCAGGAACCCGCGGATGCGTCAGCCTTTCGGCCAGCTTCTTTTTAAATTGCTCCCGCAGAGTGTGATCCAGCTTTCGCCATTCTTCCAGAGCCAACTCGTGAAAGCGCAGTTTATAGCTCGTCAAGGTTCACATCCACGAAGGGCCCGGCCAGGCGCTGGCGCGCCCTTTCCAGGTCTTCCGAGTCTTCCAGCCGTTCCAAAAGCCGCTCATAGTGGGCCGCCGACAGCAGATAAGCTTCCGGTTTGTTGTGGTTGAGCACCGCCACGGGGTCGTCCTCAGCCAGAGCCAGCACGGCGGAAAACGCGCGTTTAAGCTCCGTGACGCTGACGGTTTTTTCGGCATAAATATTTTGCATACAGCCTCCAGACGCTTTATTAAGTACCTTATTCAGTACTGAATTTAGCACCATATGAGGTTTTTGTCAAACCGCACGGCAAGCGGCTGGTCAGAAAAAAGTTGCCCGGAGCGCGCGGAGTTTTTGTCTTCCTTTCCCCCGCAAAATTTGCTATACTAATTAAAATCCACAAACGACCATATTCCCGTGACCACAGTGGAGCGGGTGCGGAAACTTTCGGCGTCTGAGAAATCCGGCCGTCCGGCTCCGGGCCAAACTTCACCTCACAGGGGAGTCTTCGGGCGTGGTACGCTTTCCGGCCGCTGGCAGCTTGGCCCCGGTCGGTTTTAACCCTTATTGTACAAGGAGTTCATATGGAACGGGAACCGAAAAAATTCTCATCCCCGGAACCCATTAAGGTCAGCGACAGCGACCCCCACTTCTCTAAAGAAGTGGCCAAGGTCGCCGGTACCGACCTCAACGCCTGCCTCACCTGCATGAGCTGCTCCGGCGGCTGCCCCATGTATCAGTACATGGACTACGGCCCCCACGGGGTCATGAGGCTTATCGTTCTGGGCCTGAAAAAAGAAGCGCTCACCTCCAACACCATCTGGCGCTGCCTGGGCTGCCACACCTGCGCGGCGGTCTGCCCCATGGCCATCAACATCGCTTCGGTTATGGATTACCTGCGCCAGGAATGCTTGACCGAAAAGCTGCCGGTGGGGGACAAGCCCCTGTGGGAGTTTCACCGCTGTATGATGAACACCGCCCGCCGCCACGGCCGGGTGCACAAGGTGGAACTGATGACCGAGCATAAGATCCGCACCATGGGCCTGGGCCCCAAAGCCTGGTTCCAGGACGCGATTATCGGCCAGAAGATGATCCTGATGGGCAAGCTTCACGTTATGCCCTCTCGCATTATGAGCACCGGGCGGGCCCAGGTTCGCAAAATTCTGGACGCCGGTCCCTGGAAAAACTATTAAGGAGGCGCGGCAATTATGAGCAAATATTTATTGGAAGCCTCTTACTTTCCCTGCTGTACCATGAAAACCGGCGCGGACGAGTCCCGCGAGTCGATGAACATCGCCCTTGAGCGCATGGGCATCAAGCTCTATGAACTGGAAGACTGGAACTGCTGCGGCTCCTCTTCCGGCCACGCCATGGGGCACGATATCGCCACCGACCTCGGCGCGCGGAACCTGTCCAAAGCGCCCCTGGGCCGCCCCCTGGTCATCCCCTGCCCCAACTGCTTCCGCAACATGGCCACGGCCCGCCAGCACCTGATTGACGACCCGGAAGCCTTGAAGCGCAACGAAGCCCAGTACGGCCGCATCAACGTGACCGACCCGGTGCTGAATATTTATGACGTCTTCCACCACGTCTTCAACCTGGCCCGTGTGGGAACTTTTAAGTTCAAAGACGAAGTGAAACCCCTCACCGGGCTGAAAGTGGCTGTCTATTACGGCTGCGGGGCCATGTATCCCAAGAACTTGCGTCCGGCGGGCCCGCCGCGCGATACCATTGAGCGCATCGTCCGCGAAATGGGCGCGGAAGTGGTCACCTGGCCCTGGCCGCACAAATGCTGCAGCGCCTTCGCCTCCGCCGTGTACCCGGAAATCGCCGAAGACATGGTCTCCCAGATCGTCACCGGCGCCCGCGAGCAGGATGCCGACTGCCTGGTCACCAGCTGCGCCATGTGCCAGATGAACCTGGAAATGCGCGAAATGCCCATGACCAACCATCTGCCCATCATGCACCTCAATCAGTTGCTGGCCCTGTATTTGGGCGAAAAAGCCACGGATCACCCCAAATGGTGGAAGCTCCATCTGGTCGATCCCACCCCCATGCTCAAAAAATACAACCTCTGGGCATAACAGACTGAGGCTATGATTGAAAAAGCCGGAACCGCATGGTTCCGGCTTTTTTTATATGGTGCGCTGCGCGGGCGCAGCGCACCACATTAAAACAAGCGGGATTCGTTGGCTTGGCCGAGGGATTCCATTTCTTCAATGGAGGGGAGGGCTTCGAGGCTGGGGAGGTCGAAGGTTTCGAGGAATTTTCGGGTGGTGCCGTAGGCTATGGGGCGGCCGGGGAGATCTTTGCGGCCGACGACGCGGACGAGCTCTTTTTCTAGAAGGGTTTTTATCATGCCGCCGGTGTCCACGCCGCGGATTTTATCCACTTCGGCGCGGAGCACGGGCTGGCGGTAGGCGATGATGGCCAGGGTTTCCAGGGCGGCGCGGGAGAGGCGGGCCGGGGATTTTTTATTCATCAGCCGCAGG
>JAITVE010000193.1 GCA_031285975.1 Candidatus Adiutrix sp.
GCCCTTCGAAATCCGCCGCTGGCGCAGCTTGGAAAAACTGCGGAGCACCTATACCGACAAGCTGCCGCGTGAAATCAACCCCGAAACGGGCCGCGTCCACACCTGCTACAACCAGACGCAAACCGCCACCGGCCGCCTGTCGTCATCAGAACCCAATCTGCAAAACATCCCGGCGCGGGGCGAAGAGGGCCGCCGCATCCGCTCCGCGTTTATCGCCCCGCCGGGCTGGGCCGTCATTTCCGCCGACTATTCGCAGATTGAATTGCGGGTGCTGGCCCATTTTTCGCAGGATGAAACCCTGCTCAAAGCCTTCGCCAATGACGAAGACATCCACACCCAAACCGCCGCCGAAATTTTCGGCCTGCCGCCGGAAGAGGTCACCCCCACCCTGCGCCGCGAGGCCAAAACCATCAATTTCGGGGTGGTTTACGGCCAGGGGCCTTTCGCCCTCGGGAAGCAACTCGGCATCCCCCAGGCCCAGGCCAAAGATTTTATCGAACGCTATTTCAGCCGCTTCCCCGGCGTGAAACGCTATATGGACGAAACCCGCGAAACGGCCCGCGCCACCAGCCTGGTGAGCACCTGGTTCGGGCGGCGGCGCTGGCTGCGCGGCTTGTCCGGCGGCTACCAATCCCGGCAGGAGGCCGAGCGCATGGCCATCAACACGCCTATACAGGGGACGGCCGCCGACCTGATAAAAATGGCCATGCTGGCCGTTGACGCCCGCCTGGCCCGCGAACATCCCCAGGCCCGCCTCATTATGCAGGTGCACGATGAACTGGTGGTGGAAGCCCCGGAAGCCGAAGCCCCGGCGGTCAGCGAACTTTTGCGCGCCGAAATGGCCGGAGTCGCTGCCGCCCCCCCGTTAACCGGCGCGAAACCCCTCAGCGCGGCCCTGAAAGTGGACGTAGGCATGGGCCCCAATTGGGCCGCAGCCCATTAATTTTGAACGAGCCGCAGGGAACGTGCACTGTTCCCCCGGCCAGCAAGATTTTGTAGACAGAAAGAACCGACAGCCAGAATTTGGCCGCCCACCGGCCAAACGCGGCTATGCTATTGCCCGCTTCCCGCCGCAGCGCGGAAGCGGATATCCATACCTGTACCCCCGTACTACAAGGAGGCCTTTATGCGGAAGTGCTTTTCAAAGCATATTGAGTGTTTCCAAACTGTATGCGGTGCCACTTGTCCGAGGCGTTCAGCAGAGTTGTGGCATCGCTGCACGGCCCGTGGTGATTACTAGCCGAGCCTCTTCCCCCGCCCTCACCGCAACGCCACTTGTTTGAGCCGTTCAGGCGAGTTGTGGCGTTGCTACACCGCCGCTACTGCTTCACTAGCCGACCACGCAGGTCCAGGGGCGCGCAGCCCCTGGCGCACGGAGAGTCCAGAGAGGGGCTCGCGTTAGCCCCTCTCTGGCAGGGTGCGGGACAGAGTCCCGCTACTAACAAATCTTCGCCGCGTAGCTCCCGCTTATTCCACCGCGAACCCCTTCAACACCCGCCAAAGATGAAACATCGACAGCGCAGCGGCGCGGGAAAGCGCCCAATGAGGTTCACCGCCCATGGGGAACTGGCATATTTGGGGACGACCGCCGCATAAAGCCTCACTCTGCACGGCGCATTCTATGAGCAGGGAAAGGTGCCCTTCAGGACGCTCAGAGGAATCCGGGTCGGGACGGGCGGCGACGATAAGACGAATTTCACGGGCATGACGGCGGCAATGGCTGCTATCGGTCTGCCGCTCGGCGGCGGAATCCGGTGCGTAAAGACGCAGGATGTCCAAAGCCCCGGAAAGCGCGGGCTGGCGCGGCAAATCCTGCCCGCCGCCCCAGTTGGCAGGGTCAAGCCCGGGGGCCAGCCGCCCGCCCAAACGCCCCTGGGTCACGGCGTCGAGAATGGTGAGGCTGAGCCCCTGCTCTTTCAGCAGCCCCGCCACCGCGTCCGGCAAAGTATCCTCCCCATAGCCGAAAACGTGGCCGCACAGCCGCTTTTCCACCTCGGCCACATCGGCGGCGGCCAGGGCCTCCGCCTCGGCGGGGTCGTCCCCGGTGGCGGTGACCAGCACTTTCACCATGTCCGCCCCGGCCAGGAGCCCCACGGCGGGGTTGCGGTTCGGGGCCATCAAATCCCCCACCAGGGCATCGACGCGGCTTTCGCCCAGCCCGGCGGTGTTGAGGACGACGGTGTGGCGCGAGGCTTTCAGGTTCGGGAACTGCTCTTTCAAACGCGGTTTGAGCCAGCCTTCGGCCATGATTTTCATTTCACACGGCACGCCGGGGAGAAAAACCATGAGGCGGCCGGCCTCGGCGAGCGCAAAACCGGGGGCGGTGCCAATGGGGTTGGGGACGACGATGGCGGAGCGCGGCAGCCAGGCCTGGCGCAAGTTGTTGTCAGTCATAACCGCGCCCCGGCTTTTGAAAAGGGCGCGGACTTCCCCGGCCAGGGTTTCGTTAAATTCCAGTTCCAGGCCAAAGGCTTTGGCGGCGGCGGGGCGCGTTAAGTCGTCTTCTGTCGGCCCGAGGCCGCCGGTGACCACGATGACCTGAGCCCCGGCCCAGCCTCGCTGGAAGGCCTCCACCAGGCGGCCGAAGTCGTCGCCCACGGTGGTGTGGCGCACGGTGGGCACGCCCAGGCGGCCCAGGAAATCCGAGAGCCAGGCGCTGTTGGTGTCCACCATCCGGCCCAGCGTCAATTCGCTGCCCGAACTTATTATTTCGGCTGAAACGGTTGTCATAACATCCTTCTCTATTGTTCCGGCTCCCCGCGCCAGGGGGTCAGGCGCGGCACGAGGCGGGGGACATGGCGTTTGTAGTTCCGATAATCGTCGCCGAAACGCCGCTCCAAGCCCTTTTCCTCCACAAGGGGGAAATAGGCCATGTTCAGCGCGAAGAAGACCGCGAGCCAGGCGAAGACAGCCCAGGAATTCAGCAGCAGAGCCTCGGCGGCCAGCATGACGAAAACGCTGGAGAGCATGGGGTTGCGCACATAACAATACGGCCCGGCCACCACCAGCTTTTTCGGCGGCTCCCAGGGGGCGGCCGTGCCCTGCCCGAGGGTGTGGAACAGCCGCATCGTCCACACGGCCACGCCAAGCCCGGCGCAGAGCAACGCCGCGCCGAGAACGGTCAACAGCGGCGCGTTCGCCCGCCACTGATAACCGCTCAGCCACAGGACAACGGCGGGAATAAGAATGACGCCGTTTACCGGCAGAACGAGTATGGGGATAATCCACCGGCGCTTGGCGGGTACGCCGGGGGTTTCGGGCGGCTCGGGCATTTTGGAAACCCATCCGCTACCGCGCCTGCGAGGGCAGCGAATAGTACGAATCCCCGGAAACTACCACCGTCAAAAGGGAATTTAACGGCGTTATTTCTCTGTCGTCAGTGAAATTCATTATGCGACAAATAACCAGCAAGGTGTCGCCGACGGCAACAGGCGCCTTCTCGTTCCAGAAAAGCTCCGCAATCCATTTTTTGCCTTGAAAGCGCACGACCAATAGACGGTTGTCGTCCGGGACGCTCAGGGCGATTACTTTCTCGCCTTCCACATCCCAGTCCGCCCACCTGTTGGTCAGCGGGCGCGGCGGGGCGGGATTTACCAGCGGACGGTCGAACTCCGCCTCCGTGCCGTTGGTTGTCTCGTTGAGGACGTCAGCCCATGCAACGCGTTTGGAGTTGATTGGGCTGCAAAAGATGCACAAGAGAATGAAGATGAGCATGGGAAGGGAACCGAAGAAGGTGAGAGTTCCCTGCGCGATATCGCGCGCAAAGAAAAACGCCAGCATACTTGCGCCGACGACAAATGATAGTGCAGAAAACTTCGACATGGCGCTTTTTTTAAAAATTGACATGGTGCAGCTCCCAATTCTTTAAAAAGAATATTCAGTAATATTTATTGATAATTGCTTAAAGAGCGGGGTTTGTCAATATATATTTCAGGGCGGCGCGGGCGTTTTTTCCACATGAGGCGGTTCCGGGAAAGTCTTGTCTTTTTTATGACTACTATATATATGGTAGATAAGAGGAGGGCCACGGTATGAGCAGAAAAATGACTATTTCAGTGGATGAAGACGTTTGTCGCGGGCTCTTGGCGGTGGTGGGCAAGCGCAAAATCAGCCGCTTTATTTCAGATTTGGTGCGCCCGCATGTCATTGAAAATGACCTGGAAGCGGGCTACAAAGCCATGGCCGCCGATGAAGACGACGAGGCGGCCGCCCAGGAGTGGCTAACCCCGGCCCGCCGTAATCGTGAGCAACGACCTGGCCAACCGCCATGTATCCAGGGTGGCGGTGGCGCCCGTCACCAGCAATACGAAAAAGCTCTACCCCGGCAACACCATAGTCACCATAAACGCCGCGCCCAGCAAAGCGATGGCCGACCAAATCATGATTGTCGATAAAGCCCGCCTGAGCGGCAAAATCGGCCAATTGTCCTCCCAGGAAATGCTGGCCCTGGACGATGCGTTGAAAATACACCTGGGCTTGAAATGAGAAACACCGCCGCCCGGCATTTTGTGCTATAATATACGTTTGCGCGGTACCGTCCAAACCGGCACGGCATAGTATAAAAATTCGGGAGAGCCGTTTTGTCTGGCATCGGGCTGATTCGCCCTTTTTTCAAAAAATACCGCTGGATGATCGGCGCCGGGCTGCTGGCCCTGATTCTGTGCGACTTGGCCCAGCTGGCCATTCCCACCATCCTGGGGCGGAGCATCGACCTGTTGGGGGCCGAGGGCAGCACGGCCAGCGACCTGTGGGCCCCGGTGAGCCATATTCTGCTTTTAACCGTCATGGTGGCCGCCACGCGCTATGCCTGGCGGAACCTGATAATCGGCTTCTCCCGCAAAGTGGAGCGCGGTCTCAGGGAAAAGCTGTTTGAAAAAGTCATCCGCCTCTCCCCGCGCTGGCACCTGGAAAACGCGGGCGGCGACCTGATGGCCATGGCCACCAACGATGTGGAAAGCGTGCGCATGGCCCTTTCGGCGGGCATGATAAGCATGGTTGACACCACGGTGATGGGTTGCGCGGCCCTGGGCTTCATGTTCGCCATCAGCCCCGCCATGACCATGTGGGCCCTCTTGCCCATGCCCATCATCACCTTCGTGGCCCACTACATGGGCGGGCGCATCTACCGGCTGGTGCTGGAGGTGCAGAACATTTTCGGCCAGCTCACCGAAACCGTGCGCGAAAAATTATCGGGGTTCCGGGTGATACGGGCCATGGGGCTGTCGCGCCTGGCCCTGGCGGAAACGGAAAAGGCCGGGCAGGTGTACCTTGCGGCCAACATCCGCAGA
>JAITVE010000114.1 GCA_031285975.1 Candidatus Adiutrix sp.
GTGGCCATGCACAGGGCCGTGGGGGCATCAATGCCGCCCAGGGAAGCGACGTGCGTAATCATTCTGAGAATGCCTAAAGAGACAACCCCGGTGCCGCTGGGGGCATCGTTACCGATAATGAAGCGATCCAGCGCGTTCGCTTTTTTGGCTTCGGCCAAGGCGATGTTGGCGGCCACGTTGTTGCCGCAGTGCACCAGTTCCAGCCAGAATTTGGTCTGGGTGACCAGCTTCTTGATTTCATCCGGCGACACGGCGGTGGGGCCGCCGTTGATATGGGAGACGATGTCCGGGTTGATGGCCATGACCTGCTCGGCCGTGACCGTGCTGGAGCCGGGGATGGAAGTGCCGCCGGTGTGCATCATGACCTTGAAGCCGTATTTCTTGGCCCAGGCCACCATGGGGGCCGCGTCTTCCGGGGTTTTCACCGAGCCCAGGCCCACTTCGCCCACCAGGCAGAGGCCTTCGGCGGCTAGTTCCTTAAAGTCTTCCTCTTTCAGGCCCTTTTCCAGAATCAGGGCCCCGGCCAGCACTTTGGCCCCGCCGGGACGGAGTTTCTGGAAGGATTTATAGGCCAGGGTGGCCAACGCTTTCGTGCCCGCCCGGTCAGTGGGGCGGCCCGGCAAATGAACCTCCCCGGCAGAAATAAAACTGGTGACGCCGCCGTGGTGGGCGCTGTCGATGAAGTTCAGCTGGCTCTGGCGGGGGGTGAAATCCCCCAGCACCACGTGGCAGTGGGTGTCGAAGAGGCCGGGGGTGACGGTGGTGCCCTTGCAGTCAATGGTCTGATCGGCAGCCGTGCTGAGGCCTTTGCCGATTTCGGCGATGAGGCCGTCTTCAATGAGGATGGAATCCGCGTCCAGCACGGGCTGCTTAATGTCGCCGCTGATGAGGGTTCCGATATTTTTCAGAAGAATTTTCATGGTGTCGCTCTGCTTAGGCACCGTCGAGAAACAACTTGGACGTTTTCCTGACAAGGCGCTCTTGCGTTTGCCGGATTGTTGGCGGCAAAAGCAAGAGCAACGCCGTCAGGGAGATGCCCAGGTTATTTATCGACGGTTGCTTATTATAAAACAAACGTCCGGCAAAGCCGCTCTCAAAGTTTAAAACACAAGCAATTGAAAAGCCCGGCTCGGCCGGCTTTTCAATTGCTTGATGTTTTAGCGGAGACCGTCTTCGCCTTTGATTTCGGAAACCTGGAGACCGCCGACCCTGGGGTGCGGGCGGCCGGAATCGGTGACCCCGACGATGAGCACCAGCTCGTCGTCAGCCGGAGCGTCCGGGATGCGGACTTCCATGGCGTCGAAGTGGGAGCGGACAAAGGCCGCGTCTTTGTGGCCGAGGGGCAGGTCAATAGCCGTGCCGGGGCCGCCTTTTTTCTTGGCGGAGGGGAGCAATGCCTTGCCGCCGCCCACGTTGTCGCGGATGGGTTTGCCGAGGGCGGGGTGCATCAGGGCCGCGCAGTGTTCGCGCTCGCCCGCCATACCGGCGATGGCCGCCTTGCCGTAGCCCTGCACCTCTTCGGGCTTGATGCCCAAAGCGGTCACGGCCTTTTTGGTCAGGATAGCGCCCAGTTCCTCGCTCCATTTGTAGAAGAGGCTCAGGTCTTCCTGAAATTTACCGGCATAGGGGTTTTTGAACACGGCGGCGGCGGCGGCTTTGCGGGTGGGGGGGGTGACTTTTTTCCCGCCGTCCGAGCAGGTTTCTTCAACGATCAGGTAATAGGCTCTAACTTCCAATTCAGCACTCATGGTCGGCACTCCTTTTCAGCCGTTCCGCCATACGCGGCGACCGTGTTTTTTAAAGGGACAGGGGGGACGAAGCCGCCCTGCGAAACATCAGGTCAAGCGCCGGTTCGGAATGCTGAGAGGCTTGCGCCGCAGGGGTTTTTCCGCCCCGTGCGGCCTGTCCGCCCCGGTTTACCAACTGGGGGGAGAGCAGACCCAGATCATCTTGACCGGCTTTTTACTGTCATTTATCCAGGTGTGGGGCATCAGGGCCGAAAAATAGGCCATGGTGCCCGCCTTCATTTTGCTGACTTTCCCGTTGAGGGAGATGGTCAGCAGCCCTTCCAGCACATAGACGAACTCCTCGCCGGGGTGGGTGTAGCTTTCGCGGGCTCCGCCTCCGGGGGGGATGACGGTGAAGAAGGGCTGCATCTTCTTGTTGCCCACCAGCTTGACCATCTGCCGCACGTCGGCGTCCCAGCCCTTGACCAGCTTGCGGGTCCAGGTTTCCGGGGGGTTGATGCAGGGGTCGTTGATGAGATCGTTCTCAAAAAACTCCGTCAGGGGCACGCCGAGTTCGTCGGCCAGGGCCTTCAGGGTGTGGATGGAAGGCGAGACTTTTTCGTTTTCCAGCTTGGAAATATAGGCCGCCGTGCGCGAAACCTTATCGGCAAGCTGTTGCAGCGTAAAGCCTTTCTCTATGCGCAGCCTTCTGACGACGCTGCCTATCTGTAACCCGTTGGCCATGTTCCGTCCTCGCTTCATAAAATAATGGTCAGCCGGGGCTTTGGCCCCAAAAGCACCCATTATACATAAAGCGGGTGACTTATTCCATTTTTCTTCATCACTCCAGGGAGGCTTCTCCCCTCAGGGACGGGCGCGGGCGTTTTTTTTGAACAAATTTTCCTGTTGCTCGGCCGCCGCCGTCGTTTTTTTGACAACAAGGTTAACGCTTGGGCCCCGGTTTGACTATTTTTTGATTGCTTTCGGAGCCCAACGGATTTATTGTAACTATTGAGCAGTATCTTAACGGAAGTGAACTTTCTTGTCAATTAATTTTTTAACTGATAGTTTTTGGCGCGAACCTTTGGCTTGGCGGCAAAAGCCTTTATGGGGCACGGGCAAGCCGGGGCCGGGCCTTTTTGGCGGGCGGGGCGGGCGGCTTGGCGGCGGATGATGATGGAAAATAAAAGGGTTTTCCTCACAGTTAAAAAATGTCATTAACGAGCGCTTTTTTCATTGACTTATTCTTGAGCGCGTGTTAAATTTATTACTCATAGTTAATGTAATTTCCACGCGCGGCTCTCCCATCTGAGCGTCATGGGCGGGCGGCACGCGCACCTTCAATAAACGGCAATTCCTACATGGAGGAAGCTTTATGAGCACTGGTCAACCGGCCCCCGAGAAAATTGGTTTTCTCAAACGCAAAAACATCGAGATTTCTTTTCAGCGCTACGGCATCGAGGCCCTGGGGGCTATGGCCCTGGGGCTTTTTGCCACTCTTCTGGTCGGCACCATCCTGAAAACCGCGGGCGACGCCGCCGGGGTGGCCTGGCTGAGCGAATTCGGCGTTCTCGCCCAGTCCATGATGGGCCCCGGCATTGCCGTGGCCGTGGCTTTCGGGCTGAAGTCGCCCCCGCTGGTGCTGTTCGCCTCCACCGTGGTGGGCGCGGCGGCCGTCAAGTTCGGCGGCGGCCCGGCGGGCTGCTTTGTGGCCGCCCTCATCAGCGCGGAATTCGGCAAAATCGTTTCCAAGGAAACCAAGGTTGACATCCTGGTGACCCCTCTGGTGGCCATCATCGTCGGCGTGGCCGTGGCCAAGTTCATCGGCCCCCCCATCGGCAGCTTCATGAAGCAGCTGGGCGAGCTCATCATGTGGGCCACCAACCTTCAGCCTATCCCCATGGGCGTCCTGGTTTCGGTGCTGATGGGCCTGGCCCTCACCGCCCCCATTTCCAGCGCGGCCATCTGCATTATGCTGGAACTGAGCGGCCTAGCCGCTGGCGCGGCCACCGTGGGCTGCTGCTGCCAGATGGTGGGTTTCGCCGTGGCCAGCTACCGGGAAAACAAAGTCGGCGGCCTGGTGGCCATCGGCTTGGGCACCTCCATGCTCCTGGTTCCCAAGATTCTGCGCCACCCCATGATTCTGGTGCCGCCGACCCTGGCCTCGGCCATCCTCGGCCCCATTGCCACCACCATTATTCCCATGCAGAACGTGCCCATCGGCGCGGGCATGGGCACCTCCGGTCTGGTGGGGCAGATCGGCACCATCACGGCCATGGGCTTCTCCGCTGGTGTGCTGGTTAAAATCGCCATGTTGCAGATCATCCTCCCGGCTGTTCTGGCCATTGTGTTTTCCGAATTCATGCGGAAAAAGGGCCTGATTAAGTTCGGCCAGCAGCAGTTGGTGGACATCAACTAACCGGGGTTCCGCACCTCTAAACGCCGGAGAGCAGGCGGTTCCGCTGAAATTCAGTTGAACCGCTTGCTCGGTATCAACGCCTTGGCGACCATTAACTTCGCTCCGGCGGCTCCTGGTTCACACGTTTTTCGCGGGGGTTCGCGCCCTCGTACCGACTTGAGGGAGACAGCAGTATGTCAGAAATAACCATTACATTGACCCTGAACGGCGAGAGCCGCGAAGGCCGGGCCCTGCCCGCCCAGACCGCCGTGAGCTTCCTGCGGGACGTCATGGGCCAGAAAAGCGTCAAAGAGGGCTGCGGCATCGGCGAATGCGGGGCCTGCACCATTATTTTCAACGGCAAGGCCGTCAATTCCTGCCTGATGCCTGCGGCCCAGCTCAACGGCGCGGTGGTGGAAACCACCGAAGGTTTGGAGAAAAACGGCCAGCCCCACCCCCTGCAAGAAGCCTTCGTCAAGCATAACGCCATTCAGTGCGGCTATTGCAGCCCCGGCTTTATGATGAACGCCAAGGCTCTGCTCGACCACAGCCCCTCCCCCAGCCGGGAGGAAGTCACCAAGGCCCTGGCTGGCAACATCTGCCGCTGCACCGGCTATCAGCAAATTGTTGACGCGGTGATGGACGCCTCTGAAGTGATGCGGAAAGGAGCGGCTTCATGATAGACGTTATGAATTTCCATATCCCGGATCGCTCGGGTATTCAATACCGCCAGCCCGCCACCGTGGCCGAGGCCGTGAAAATTCTGGCCGAAAACAAAGGCCGCGCCGCCATCATGGGCGGCGGCACGGATTTGATGATTGACCTGCGCTCCGGCGAGTTCAAGGGCGACCTGCTGGTGGACGTGACCGGCATTGCCGAGCTTCAGGGCATCCGCGAAGAAAACGGCCGCGTGGTCATCGGGGCTGGGGTCACCATTGAGGAACTGCGCCAGAGCCCCATTGTCAAAGACAAGCTGCCCGCCCTGGCGGCGGCGGCCGACAAGTTCGCCGGGCTTCAGATTCGCAACCGGGGCACCATCGGCGGCAACGTGGGCCACGCCGCCCCCTGCGGCGACACCCATCCCCCCAGCATTCTGTACGATGGCTAAGTGGAACTGGCCAGCGCCGCCGGGAACCGCACCGTGTCCCTGGGCGACACCCTGGCCGGGCCCAACCGCTCGGCCCTGGCCGAGGGCGAGCTCATTGTGCGCTTCATCCTGACCCCCCAAAAGGCCCGGCTGGCGGATTTCCAAAAGATCGGCCGCCGCAAGGACTTGGCCATTTCCCGGGTCAGCCTGGCCGCCCTTCTGGATGTGGACGCGGCCGGGAACATCAGCGCCGCCAAAGTGGTGCTGGGGGCCTGTATGCCCACCACCCGCCGGATGCCGAAAACCGAGGCCTGCCTTGTGGGCAAAAAACCGTCCTGGCCCCTGTTCCGGGAAGCCGCCGCCGCCATGGCCGCTGAAATGATTGAAATAACCGGCCGCCGGAAGTCCATCGCGTACAAGGAACCGGCCATTCAGGGCCTCTTTTTGCGCATGATGATTCCCCTGGTTAAGGAGGCCTGAGCATGACCGACGCAAAATATATCGGCAAAGATTTAATCCATCCCCGCATCTGGGAAAAAGCGCGGGGCGAAGCCCTTTTCGCCGCCGACCTGGCCCCGGCCGACTGCCTGGTGCTCAAGGCCCTGCGGGCCGGGCGGCACCACGCGGAAATCGTTTCCATTGACTGCGCCGCCGCTGAAAAGCTGCCCGGCGTGGTGCGCGTCTTCACCGCCGCCGACATTCCCGGTCGCAACGCCATGGGCATCATCAACAAAGATCATCCCGTGCTGGCCGTCGGCAAAGTCCGTTCCTGGGGCGACGCCGTGGCCCTGGTGGCCGCTGAAACCGAGGAAGCCGCCCAGGCCGCCCTCCGCGCCATCAAAGTGGAGTGGAAAGAACTGCCCGCCATCCTCGATCCCCGCGAGGCGCTGGCCGAAGGCGCGGCCAAAATCCATGCCGAGGGCAACCTGTTGTACAAGCGCGTGGTCAAGCGCGGCGACGTGGACGCCGCCTTTGCCCAGGCCCACCATGTGGTGGAAAAAAGCTACAAAACCCCTTTCATCGAACACTGCTATATGGAGCCCGACGCGGGTTTCGGCTATATGTCCGACGATGGGGTCATCACCATCGAAGTCTGCACCCAGAACCCCCACTATGACCTGGGCGACGTCAGCGCCATGATGGGCCTGCCTGAGGAAAAAATCCGGGTCATCCAGGCCGTGACCGGCGGCGGCTTCGGCGGCAAGCTGGACATCTCGGTGCAGGGCTACATCGCCCTGGCCGTCCACCACCTCAAACGCCCGGTGCGCTATTTCTATAATAAGGAAGAGGCCTTCCTGGCCACCTGCAAGCGCCACCCCATGTGGATAGACATCAAAACCGCCGTGGATAAAGACGGGAAGCTGTTGGCCACCAAGTGCCGCATCATTGAAGACGGCGGGGCCTACGGCTCTTACGGCATTGCCGTGGCCACCCGGGCCGCCGTTCATGCCACCGGCCCCTATGACGTGCCCAACACCGACATCGAAGCCCTGGAAGTGTATACCAACAACACCTTCACCGGGGCCATGCGCGGTTTCGGCACCCCCCAGATCGCCTTTGCCTACGAGTCCCAGATGGATTTGCACGCCCAGGCCCTGGGCCTCGACCCCGTGGAAATCCGCTTCCGCAACGCCTTGCGCCCCGGCGCTATCCTGGCCACCGGCCAGCAGGTGGAACACAGCCTGGGCCTGCCGGACTGCCTGGAAGCCGTCCGCCCCTACTACAACGAGGCCGTGGCCAAGTGGGCCAAGGAAACCCCGTCATCCCCCAGCCGCCGCCGGGGCGTGGGGGTGGGGGCCATGTGGTACGGCGTGGGCAACACCGCCGCCCAGAACCCTTCCACCGCCCAGATAGCCATTGATACGGAAGGGGCCGTGACCGTTTTCACCGGCTGCGCCGACATCGGCCAGGGCTCCTCCTTGGTGCTGCTACAGATGGCCGGTGAAATTTTGGGTATCCACCCGGACAAGCTGAAACTGGTTTCGGCTGACACCAAATTCACCACCAACGCCGGGGCCTCTTCGGCCAGCCGCCAGACCTATATTTCAGGCAACGCCGTCTGCATCGCCACCGCCAGCATGGCCGACATGCTGCTGACCCGCGCCGTTGACCGCCTGAAAGTGGCCAAGGACGACCTGGAGCTTCACGACTTCACCGTGCGCCAGAAGAGCAAGCCCGAGCACAGCATCAGCTTCGCCAAACTGGCGCAAAACCTTCACCATCTGGGCCTGCCCCTGACCTTCAGCGGCTTTTTCGACCCGGTCACCACCCCGCTGACTCCCGAAGACGGCCAGGGCGTTCCCTACGCCACCTACGCCTTCGCCTGCCAGATGGCCCAGGTGGAAGTGGACGTGCTCACCGGCGAAGTGGACGTGAAAAAAGTGGTGGCCGCCCATGACGTGGGCCGGGCCATCAGCCCCATCAACCTGGCCGGGCAGATTGCCGGCGGGGTGGCCATTGGCCAGGGCTACGCCCTTTTGGAGGAATTCGAGATGGGCACTACCGAGTCCCTCAAGGATTACCACCTGGCCACCACCACCGACATGCCCGAGGTGGTGCCCATCCTGGTGGAAGCCCACGAGCCCAGCGGCCCCTTCGGTGCCAAGGGCATCGGCGAACCCTCCCTCATCCCCACCGCCCCGGCCATCGTCAACGCCATTGACATGGCCCTGGGCCAGCGGATATATGCCCTGCCTGCCAGCCTCGAACGGGTGCTGGAAGCCAGCAAAGCCGCCGGACATTTCGATAAATTCGGCGGTTGATTCCCAGGAGAATACCTCATTCTCACATCAAAACGCCCTCAAAGGCTTTGCCTTTGAGGGCGTTTTGGCGTTTCGATATTATCGGGAGCGCCGGGCCGTGGTCAGGCGCGGGCGGTCAGAATGGCTATGCGGTTGTGCCCGGCCAGGTCGCGGATGGTGTCGAGGACGGTGAAGCTGCGGGCGGCGGCGGCTTTTTCCAGGGCCGGGAGGGAGTCCGGCCAGATTTCCAGCAGGATATGGGCCCGGGGGTGGAGTTGGGGGGGGGCCTGAGCCAGCAGGGCTTCGATGGGGCCTAACCCTTCGGGGCCGCCGTCCAGGGCCAGGTGAGGCTCGTGCTGGCCCACCTCGGGCATCAGGCCGGGCATTTCAGCTGTGGGGATGTAGGGCAGGTTGGCGCAGATGAGGTGAAATTTCTGGCCGTTGGTTGGCTCCAAGAGGCTGCCGAGGCGGAAATCAATCCGCTCGGCGAGGCTCAGGGAGGCCGCGTTTTCCTGGGCCAGGGCCAGGGCTTCCGGCGAAATATCCACGGCGGTTATCCGGGCCTGGGGCAGATTTTTGGCCAGGGCCAGGGCGATGGCCCCGCTGCCGCAGCCAATGTCGGCCGCCGCCAATTCCGGCAGGCCGGGCCAGAGTTCTTTGGCCAGGCGCAGGGCCTCGTCCACCAGGTGCTCGGTTTCCGGGCGGGGAATCAGGGCCGCCGGGGTGGTTTTGAATTGCAGGCCGTAAAATTCTTTGTGGCCCAGGATATAGGCCACCGGCTCGTGCCCGGCCCGGCGGCGCACCAGCTCGCGGTATTCGCCCAGTTCGGCCTGCGTCATGGCCCGCTCAAAGTTCACATAAAGCTGAACCTTGGACATTTTCAGCACGCGGGCCAGCAGCAGTTCCGCGTCCAGCCGGGGCGTGGACGAGCCCTTCCCGGCCAGGAACGCGGCGGTGGTGGCGAGTAAGCGGCCCACCAGCCAGGCTTCGGCGGGCTTGTCAGCCATTTTTGTGGGCCTCGGCCAGCTGCTTGGCCTGGAAGTGGGCGCCGATGGTTTCGATGGTTTCCGTGAGGTCGCCGTCCACAATTTCGGCCAGGCGGTAGAGGGTCAGGCCCACCCGGTGGTCGGTCATGCGGCCCTGGGGGAAGTTGTAGGTGCGGATGCGCTCGCTGCGGTCGCCGCTGCCCACCTGGCTGTGCCGCTCTTCGCTGATGCGGCTGCGCTGCTCTTCCTGCACGCGGTCGAGCAGCCGGGCCCGCAGCACTTTGAGGGCCTTGACTTTGTTCTTCAACTGGGATTTTTCGTCCTGGCAGGTGACCACCAAGCCGGTGGGGAGGTGGGTGACGCGCACCGCAGAATCGGTGGTGTTGACGCTCTGGCCGCCGGGGCCGGAGGAGCGGTACACGTCCACCTTGATTTCCTCGGGGCGGATGTCCACTTCCACGTCCTCAGCTTCCGGGAGCACGGCCACGGTGACAGCCGAGGTGTGGATGCGGCCCTGGGTTTCGGTGACCGGCACCCGCTGCACGCGGTGCACCCCGCTTTCGTATTTCAACTGGCTATAGACCCGGTCGCCTTCGATGAGGGCGATGATTTCCTTAAAACCGCCGCCGTCGGTGGGGCTGGAGCTCAAAATCTCCACCTTCCAGCCGCGCGTTTCGGCGTAGCGGGCGTACATGCGGAAGAGGTCGGCGGCGAACAGGGCCGCTTCGTCGCCGCCGGTGCCGGCCCGGATTTCCACCACCGTGTTTTTATCGTCGTTGGGGTCTTTGGGGAGGAGTAAAATTTTCAGGGCCTCTTCAGCCTTGGCCTCTTCGGCGGTCAGCGATTCCAGTTCCAACTCGGCCATTTCCCGCAGTTCGGGGTTGTCGTCGGCCAGCATGGTGCGGGCCCCGTCCAGGTCACCGCGAATTTTTTGCAGCTGCCGCCATGCGGCCACCACTTTGGCCAATTCGCTGTGGCGGCGGGCGGTGGCCCGGAAGACCGCCGGATCCTTCAAAATTTCAGGATCGCTGAGCTCGGCCTCCAACTGGGCGTGATTCTTTTCTATTTCCGCAAAATCGTTGAACATAACGCCTTATTGAAAAAGCCGGAGAACCCGGCTTTATTTTATGCTTGAGGGGCGACGGCCTTTTCCAGGGCGGTGAGGGCCACTTCCAACTGCGCGTTGTCGGGCGTCCTGGTGGTCAGACGCTGCATCAAAAGGCCCGGCCAGAGCACAATCCGCCAAAAGGAATGCGGGGACGCTTTGCCCGCCAGGCGGGTGACTTCATAGGCCAGCCCGGCCAGGGGCAGCATCAGCAAAATTTTCAGGCCGATGCCCAGGAACGTGCGCCCGATGGAGGCCCCCGCCGTGTTGAAAAACAAGGGGAAGACCGCCGCGAAAAACAAAATGCTCAATGCCAGCACCAAAAAGATGAAGGCCGTGCCGCAGCGGGGGTGCCAGGCCGAGTGCCGGGCCGCCTGTTCCGGGGTCAGGGGCTCCCCGGCCTCGTAGGTGAAAATGGCTTTGTGCTCGGCCCCGTGATAGGCATAGACCCGGCCGATATCCGGGAACAAACCGATGGCCCAGACATAGGCGATGAAGAGGGCGAACTTGATGACGCCGTCCAAAAGGTGGAACCAGCCCGAGCTTTCGTTGAAACCCCACAACTGGCCGAGCAACAGGCTGGCCACATGGGGCAGGGCCACGAAAAGCCCCATGGCCAGGGCGAAGGCGCTCAGAAGGGTCAGGGCCAGGGCCCAGAAACCGAGGGCCGGTTTCTTTTCGCCTTCAATAACGGTCGCGCCCGCCGCGTCGCTGGGCTTTTCTTCATCACCGGCGGCGATTTCAGCGGAATAGTTCAAAGCCTTGATGCCGACAATCATGGATTCCAGCAGCACCACAGCCCCGCGCACCAGCGGGCGGCCCAGGATAGGCCGTTTTTTGGCCCAGCCGCGATAGGGGATGGCCGTGCTTTCCATGCTGCCGCCCGAGCGCCGGACGGTGACCGTCCACCGCTCCGGGCCGCGCATCATCACGCCTTCAATGACCGCCTGGCCGCCCACCGTGGGGCGGGCCGCGCAGCTTTCAGAGTGCAGTCCCAAAAAGACCCAAGGGAAGAGCAGCGCGCCTTTCAAAAAGCCGCCCGCTCTTCCCTTATTCGCACTTTGAAATCGTGCTCCAAAGAGCATATTATTTCTTTTTGCCCAACGGTTTCGGGGCCTGGGCGTATTTGCGCTGGAAGCGCTCAACGCGGCCGGCGGTATCCATCAGCTTCTGCTTGCCGGTGTAGAACGGGTGGCAGGCGGAGCAGGCTTCAATTTTGATGCTGTCCAGAACCGAGCCGGTGACAATTTCGTTGCCGCAGGCGCAGGTGGCGGTAACTTCCTGATATTTGGGGTGGATTCCGGGTTTCATATTCTTCCTCCATCGTGGGCCGGGCGTATAATGGCCCATATGAAATAATCTTTGGGGAAAATCCCGCAAGCAGATATTAAAGCACATCAGAGCTTTAATTGCAAATCCTTTTTGCGGCCCCGGAAAAGCCGCGCTACTACCCACAAAACGGTGAGCCCAGCCGTCAGCGGGGCCAGCAGGTAGCCCCAGGCCACAAAGAAGGTGATGGTCAAATTGGCCCGGCCCGGCAGGGGCGTGGGCAGGGGAAAGGCCCCCACGTCATACAGTTCCGCGCCCCGAGTCAGGCGGCCCGAGGGGCGCACCACGGCGCTTATGCCGGTGTTGCCCGCCCGCACCAGGGGCCGCCGGGTCTCCACGGCCCGCATGACCGACTGGTATAAATGCTGCTCCGGGGCCCGGCTGCGGCCAAACCAGCCGTCGTTGGTGGGCACCACCAGGAGTTCGGCCCCCTCCAGCGCCCGCGCCCGCCCCAGGTAGGGGAAGGTGGATTCGAAGCAAATCAGCACCCCCAGCCGCACCCCGTCGCTTTCGGGGCTATCGGGATGGCGCGGAACCTCAATAGGGGCCGTGGCCACGCCCGGCGAATAACTCCCCGCCGCGCCCAGGAGCCCTTGCTCAAACAGCCAGCGCACCGCCGCCACATCCTTGAAGGGCACGTATTCGCCAAAAGGCACCAGGTGAATTTTATCGTAAAACGCGCCCGCTTCGCCGTCATGCAGCAGCAGCATCCGGTTGTGGAGCCGCGCCTCCGGCCAGTAGCCGCTCACCCCGGCCAGCCCGGCCAGAATAGAACCCCCGGTCTCCCGGCTCAGCTCCCGCAGCCATTCGCTGGATTCGTAATCGTGTTCAAAAACAAAGGGGAAAGCCGTTTCCGGCCACAAAACCAGCCACGGCTCCCAGGCGGCGGCCTCCCGGGCCAGACCGGCGTATTTGGCCAAGAGGCGGGTGAGGTAGTCCGCATCCCACTTTTGGGTTTGCTCCGTGGAGGGCTGCACCGCCGCCACCGTGGCCACGGGCCAGCTTTCAGCGGCCCGCTCCCAGCGGTTGAACTGCGTGTGCCCATAGGCAAAGCCCGCCACAATCAAGGCCAGGGCCGCCGCCAGGCAGGGCCGCGCTTTGGCCCAGCCCGCCTCGCGCCGCTTTAAGAACGCCCCGGCCAGCAGAAAATTGACCAGGGCCACAAAAAAGCCCAGCCCGTAAAAGCCGAACACATCCGCCGCCTGGCCCATTGTCGGCGACAGGGCCAGGGGCCCGGCCAGGGGAGTCCAGTTAAAGCCGGTGAAAAGCCAGTTCTTGAGCCAGTCCAGCCCGCACCAGGCGGCGGAGCCGAGCAGCGCCCACGCGGCGAAGCTCTTGACCGGCTTGGCGATGAGCCAGGCGAACACCGCCGGATACACGGCCAGAATCGCGGCCAGGAGCCCGGTCACCAGCCAGCCCATAACCAACCCCAACCCGCCGTAGCCCGCCAGCACGTCCGCTATCCACGGCAGCGAGGTCAGGGACAGGGACATCCCATACACCCAGCCCAGCCCGAAAGCCCGCCGCCCGCGCTGGTCATGCGCCGCCAGAATCAGGCAGGCCACGGTCGCCAGGCACAGCGGCCAAAAGCCGGGCCGGGGCCAGCTCAGGGTCTGCAAAACCCCGCCCAGAGCAGCGAGAAAAAAGGGCCGCCAGTTTTTGATATCGGCCATCTCAGCCCCTCCCGCCAGGCGCGGCCGCGCGGCGTTGCTTCAGGATGCGACGCAGCAGCAGGACTCCCAGCAAAATCCCCGGCAGCGACAAAAGCTGCCCGCGCGACAGGATGAAATCATCCGCCGCCCCGTGGCGTTCCTTAATAAATTCCACCAGAAAGCGTCCGCTGAAATAGAGAATCAGGAAGGCGGCGGAGAGGGCGCCCCGAGGCCGCTTTTCCCGCCCCAGCCGCCTATCCAGCCACAGCAAAACGCCCAAAATAGCCAGGCCCAGGCCGAATTCCGCCAACTGGCTGGGATAGCGGGCCGGGGTGAATTCCGCCGGAAGCCGGTCGTAGCCCGGAAAGCGCACCCCGAAGGGGCCGTCGGTGACTTTGCCGACAATTTCCGAATTGAGGAAATTCCCCAGCCGCACCATGGCCGCCCCGAAGGCCGCGGAAAAGGAAAAGCGGTCGCAGGTGTCCCAGAAGGGCCGCTTCCACCTGCGGGAAAAAAGCCACAGGGCCAGAATCAGGCCCAGGGTGGCCCCGTGGCTGGCCAGCCCGCCGTCCCACACCCGGATCATCCAGGCCGGGTCATGCAAAAACCTGTCGAAATTATAGAACAAAACATGCCCCAGCCGCGCCCCGAGCAGCACCCCCAGCGCGCCCGGCGCCACAAAGGCGTAAGCCTCGTCCTCCGGCCGCCCGGCCCGCACCGCCTGCCAGCGGAAAAATAGAAAACCCGCCACCAGCACACAGCCGAAAATAATTCCGTAATACCGGACTGGCCACCCAACCCCCGGAATCACAAACGCCACCGGATCAAAAACCCATATCGGAGCCATATACCCTCATTAAATGCCATATTTGACGCCTGCTAACGTTATAAAGCATTGCCGAACGCAGGTCAACCGATAAAGAAGGAATGGCGGGGCACGGCTGTTTGATGCAACAAAAGTTGCCCTTGCCGCCGGGCATCCGATTTGCTATAATCGTGCAGACGTTAATTCCCGCTTTGAGGCAGGAGTCTTTGGAGGAAGCATGGAACATCCCATAATGTTTCTGGCCGTCATCGCCGACCTTATCGGCGGCCCGATATCCCATTTCGCGCATACCTATCCGCACATCCTCTATTCCTGGATGGTCATGCTCGTCCTCGTCGTGCTGGCCCGCCTGGCCACTTCGCGGATAACCATGGTTCCCAAGGGGCTCCAGAACCTCTTTGAGGTGGTGGTGGAGCTGGTGTATAATTTCCAGATGTCGGTCATGGGCCGCCGCAGCAGGGCTTTCTTCCCGCTGATGGCCACCCTGATGATTTACGTCTTTTTCTGCAACTTCCAGGGCCTGATTCCCGGCAGCTTCGCGCCGACTTCCAATCTCAACGTCACCCTGAGCCTGGCCGTCATTATTTTCACCCTCACCCACGCGGTGGGCCTGAAAAGCCACGGCGCGGCCTATATCAAGCACTTCATGGGCCCCCTGCCGATATTGGCGCCGCTGATGTTCGTGATTGAAATCGTCAGCCACCTCTCAAGGCTCATCTCCCTGTCGCTGCGTCTCTTCGGCAACGTCATGGGCGAGGATTTGGTCATCCTGATTCTCTTCATGCTGGCCGGGGCCTACTTCGTGCCGTTGCCGATGATGTTCCTGGGCCTGTTCACGGGCTTCCTCCAGGCCTTCATCATCACGCTCCTGGCCATGATTTACATCAGCGAAGCCATGGGCGAAGAAGAAGAGCACGGCCACTGAGGCCCCGAATGGGGCTTTACTCCGCCCGGCGGCGGTGACGCCCCCACGGTTCAGCCGGGACGAAGCCGCAGAGGTATTCAGACCTTTGAGCCCCGAAGGGGGCTTTACTCCGCCCGGCGGCGGTGACGCCCCGGCGGTTCAGCCGGGACGAAGCCGCAGAGGCATTCAGGCCTGTGGCACGGCATAGTAAAAATTTTAACGCGCTCGTCTTTGGCGGGCGCGTATAAAGGGACTGCCAAGAAATAACCTCCGCGTCTCCCTGGCGGCGTTGCCCTTGCTTTCGCCGCCAACGATCCGGCAAAAGCAAGGGCGCCCTGCCGGAAAAACGCAGAGGTCATTTCTTGACAGTCCCAAGCACCACAACCCCACCCCTATTTTTTCAGGAGTTTGCAATGAAAAAGAAAATGGTTTTCCTGTTCAGCCTGTTGGCCGTCATGGCCACCGCCACCGCAGCTCTGGCCGCCCCTGAAGCTGGCGTGACCGCCGCCGCTATGGATGCCATCGGCAAAATCGCCATCGCCGCCGGTATCGCCATTGGCGTGGCCACCCTCGGACCCGGCATCGGTCAGGGCCTGGCCATCTTCAGCGCCCTCTCGGGCATCGCCCGCAATCCCGAAGCCGCCGGCACCATCCGCGTCAACATGCTGATCGGTCTGGCCCTTCTGGAGTCTCTGGTCATTTACGGCCTGGTCGTGGCCCTGATCCTGCTCTACGCCTTTCCGCTGAGCGGCCTGATTACGGGGTTGTTCGCCTGATATTTTAGGGCGGCGTTCTCTGCACCAACGGCCCCCCGCACTGGCGGGAGGCCGTTTTATGCTTAAACTTGATTGTAATTCACAGGTGACTGTATGAAACTGGAACAATTCCCCGAAGACTTGCAGGATTTTCTCATTCCCTCGCCCGCCGGAGGCCTGGGGTACAGTTGCCTGAACTGCGGACGGATTCACCCTCCCAAAAAGCTCTATTATACCTGCCCGGACTGCGGCGGGCTGCTGCTGTTGGAAGACGCCCGTGAAGACCGCCTCAAAGAACGCCCCGGCAGTTTTTGGCGGCGGCTTTTCGACTATCGCCGGATGCTGAACCATCAGCCGCTGCGGGGCGTTTTCACCTTCCACGAGTTCCTGGCCCCCCTCATTCCCCTGGAGGACGTGGTGTACCTCGGCGAGGGCCACACCCCGGTGGTGGCCGCGCCGCGCGGGCTGGCCGAGGAAGTCGGCAACCCCTTCTACATCAAGCACGACGGCCAGAACCCCAGCGCATCGTTCAAAGACCGCGGCATGGCCGCCGCCCTGTCCTACCTCCGCTACCTCATCCGCACCCGGAACCTGAGCGGGGTGCTGGCCGTCTGCGCCTCCACCGGCGACACTTCCGCCGCCGCCGCCTTGTACTCGGCGGCCCTGGGCGAGTCCGTCAAGTCGGCGGTGCTGCTGCCCAAGGGCAAAGTCACCCTGCCCCAGTTGAGCCAGCCCCTGGGGGCCGGGGCCAAAGTGTTCGAACTGCCGGGCGTTTTTGACGACTGCATGAAGGTGGTGGAGCATCTGGCGGAAAATTATGAAGTGGCCCTCTTGAACTCCAAGAACCCCTGGCGGGTGCTGGGGCAGGAGTCCTACGCCTACGAGTTGGCCCAGCAGTTCGACTACGAGGTGGGCGGCCTGGCCCTCTTCGTGCCGGTGGGCAACGCCGGGAACGTCACGGCCATCATGAGCGGCCTGCTGAAACTGCACCGCTACGAAGTCATTGAAAAACTGCCGAAAATCATCGCCGTGCAGTCCAGCCACGCCGACCCGGTCTTCCGTTATTATCAAGCCCTGGAGCCCGACCGGGTCTACCAGCCCGTGACCGTGCGGCCCTCGGTGGCCCAGGCGGCCATGATCGGCGACCCGGTCTCCTTTCCCCGTGTGGTGAAAATGGTCAACGAATACAACCAGGCCGCCGAGGAAGGCCGCTGTTTCGTGGTGCAGGTGGAGGAGCAAGCCATCATGGACAACATGATTCTGGCCAACCGCGCCGGGCTGACCATCTGCACCCAGGG
>JAITVE010000119.1 GCA_031285975.1 Candidatus Adiutrix sp.
CGGCTACCAGACGGCCATTCTGGCGGAACTGGCTGGCGCGGTGCTGGCCGTGGAGCGCCTGGAACCCTTGTTCTGCAAAGGCCGCGACAATTTGGCCAAACTCGCCTACGAAAACATCCGCCTCAAGCTCGACGACGGCACCCTCGGCTGGCCGGAAGAGGCCCCCTTCGACGCTATCATCGTCGCCGCCGGGGGCCCCCGCGTGCCGCAGCCCCTGGTGGATCAACTGGCCCCCGGCGGCCGCCTCATCGTCCCGGTGGGCTCCACTGCCGCCCAGCAAAAGTTAACGCTGGTCATCAAAGACAAAAACGGCGACGTCACCCGCAACACCCTCGGCGACTGCCGCTTCGTGGCCCTGGTGGGGCGCCACGGCTGGTAAACCCGCCTGCGCCCACAACAGATAAGCCGCCGTATTTTTTACCACCCTCCCCACTACTTCGTCATTCCGGCGAAAGCCGGAATCCATGCCTTTCCGTTGGTGCCGCCGACCAAGCCGGTTATCGCCCCCACTGCGTCATTCCTGCCTCCGCAGGAATGACGCAGTGGGGGCATGGAGAGGGTGCCGACAAGATACTCCACTGGAAATGGATACTGGCCTTCGCCGGTATGACGGTGGTGGGGGAACGTAGGGGGGATGCAAGGCCCACCGAAGAGAAAGGCATGGGCCCCGGCCTCCGCCGGGGTGACGGTTGCGCAATTTTCCACCTGAGGCCGCCCTGAAAGCGGTTGGAGGCCGGGTTTACTTTTCCGGGCCGTCCTGGTAGAATAATCAAAATTTAAATTTTACGAATATATTTGGAGGGGGCTTTATGCGTACACCGCGTTTAAAGGTCGCCATCAAGGCCGCGCCAAGGCCGCAGGATAGCTGGCTCAATGGGCTTTCGCCGGTGGACTATGCCGACACCTACCGGGCGGAATGGCGTTCCGGGCGGCAGTTTCCTGCGGAGGAAATGCTTATCGCCATATTTTGCCGTCCCCCGGCCTGGCTGATGGGTCTCTATAAAATCAGGAATTGGCTGGTGAAACTCTTGCGCGTCGAGGCCGAGACCGTGGGGGAAGGCAGCGGCCCGCCGACGGAAAAGCTGGCCGGGGCCATCCGGGCCGGGGCTTCCTTCCGCGCTTTCAGCGTGCCGTTCAAAAGCCCCGCTGAAACCGTTTTGCTCGGGAAGGACAGGCACCTGGATTTTTACCTCTCCATCCAAACCGGCCAGGGCGGCGACGGCCAGCAGTGGACGACCGCGGCCACCCTGGTGCGGTACCACAACGCCGCCGGGCGGCGGTACTTCTTTTTCGTGCGCCCGGTGCACCGCCTCATCGTGCCCATGATGATGAAGCGCGCGATACGCGCCCTGGAGGGGGCGCCCCCGGCCCTGCCCGCCTGACCTGATTTCCCACAAAAAAGAGTGCGGCCCGTCAAATTTTTGGAATTTGACGGGCCGCACGGTTTTTGCGCTGAAGGAGGGTTATTCCGCCGAAGCGTTCGTGGTCAGTTCGTAGGAGATGATGACGGAGCGGCCTTCTTTCAGGAGGCCGCCGTCCTGCTCGGTCACCACGGCGGTGACAAGCTGGATGGTGCCGTCGTTGAAGAAGTCGCCCAGGGCGTAATCCACCGCCGGGCCGGGGAGGGAGCGGGTGCGGAAATAGGGGCTCAGGGACATGTTGGCGTATTTGAACACCTGAATGGCCCCGCCGCTGAAGGCCCGCTGGTTGCTCATGAACTGCACGCCGCCGCGGTCGTTTTTGGCCACCACCAGTTCGTTCTGGCCGTCGCGGTCAATGTCCGTAATCAACAGGCGCGAGGGCAGGAATTCGCGCTGCTTTTCCTCGGGGGCGGTCATGGGCTGGCGGATGGCGTTCATGGTGCCGCCGTATTCCTCCTTGCTCTCCCAGGCCCGGTTCGCGCCTTCATACAGGAAAATGTGTTCGCTGGGGAAGCGGATGGCCGCCACCGCCTGCATACCGCCGGAGCCGATGCGCCCGAGGGTGAAGTTGAACACGTCCACGCCCGAGGGCAGGCCCGCGCTCCCCTGGGATTTGACCTTGGAGCCGTCAAAGCTCATGCGCATCACCTGGCCGCTGTAGACGTCGCCCTTGCTGGAAGAGCCCCGCTGCCCGGCCAAAAAGCGGCCGCCGGGGCCGCCCGTAACCCGCAGATACCAGGGGATGTTGGAGGCCAGCACCTGGAGCTCGCTGCCCGAAAAGCTGAAAATACGGCTGGCCGGGGCCCCCTGGTCGTTCTGCACGGAGACGATGATCTCCTGCCCGCCGCCGCCGGTGAGGCTCATCGCGTCCACGGAGACGATGGTGTCGGTGGGGTCGAAGGAGTATTTGGCGAGCTGCTGCATTTTGCCCGCGCCCATGCGGGAGACATAGACATTGCGGTTGCTGACGTACACGACTTCGTTCTTGCCGTCGCCGTCCACGTCTTCCAGCGTCATGCCCACCAGGGTTTCGTTGATGAAGCCGCTGCGCCAGAATTTGCCTTCCGACATGCGGGCCTCGTCGGCCACCACAAAGTTGGGGTTGAGCGGGGAATCGGCCGCCGTCCGGGAGGCGTCGCGCCCCATCAGGTTATAGGAGGGGTGCCGCTTCCCGCCCTCGCCGTCCTCCGCCGCCAAGGCCGCGCCGGAGCCTATAAGGGCCAGCGCGGCCAGCCCGAGAATGAATGTGCGTATTTTCATAAAGTACCTCATTGTGTCGGTCGCCGGCCCATCGCGGAATCTCCGGGCCGGTTCTTGCGAAATCTTTCCTACAGGCGCAGGGGCATGTTTTCAATATTGGATATCAAGTCCCGCAGGCGGCTGGCGGTTTCCGGCCGGTTGGAGGGGCTGTAGGCCAGGCCGATAAAATAGCCGCCGGGCTTGCCCCGGCAGGCCCGCACCACGGCCTGGATGCCGTTGATGGGCTCTTCCTTGGGCAGGTGGAAAATCACCTCTATCTGCGTTTCCGGCTCCAGCTGAAAAGGGCTGGCCATCAAAAAGCCGCCTTCGGAGATGTCCACCACCAGGGCCTTCTGCGGGGGCGCGGTCTGGGTGAGGGCAATGAGGATGGGGATGTTGACCGGATAGCGCTTTTCGGTGCGCAGGTTGGCGACCTCCACCTCGCGGGGGTATTCCAGGAACAACAGGGGCACCAGGCGGTAGGTGTAGCCCAGCATCTCGGTGTTGAAGCTGTAGACCGCGCCCTTGCTGATGAAATTGGCGGCCCAGCGGGTGCCCTCGTCCAGCTTGACCGGGGCCCCGGCCACCTTGGGCATTTCCACAATCAGGTAGCGGCCCGGCCGGGAGCCGATCAGCACGGTCGTCCATTTTGACTTGGTGGTTTCCAGCGCCAGGAGCCTGATGCTCGTGCCGCATACCAGAACGTCCGGCGACAGTATTTTCGTTTCAGACACAACAAATCCTCATCGCCCCAAAACCACTGGAGACACGGTTTATATATTAATCTTCAGGCCCATCTCAGTTGCGCGGAGCAGATCGATGGCCTCGGTGAAATCCGGGTTCAGCTTCAGGGCCTGACGAAGGCAGTTCTGGGCCAGGAGCAGGTGCTCCATGTCCAGGTGCACCCTGGCGGTGTTGAAATATATATACTCATCGTCCCTGTGCACCCTCAGCGCCTTTTCGTAGGCGTGCAGGGCCTCTTCCAGGCGGCCCTGGCGGCGGTAGATGATGCCCAGGCTGTTGTAGACGTTGGTGGTGTCCGGCCGCAGGGTCAGGACGGTGTTGAATATTTCCTCGGCCTCGCTGTTCTGGTTGCGCTCCATATGGATTTCAGCGGCGGTCTCCAGGCTGCTCCTGGCCTCTTCCTCCCGCCCCAGTTTTTGGTAAATCAGGCCCATCTGCCGGTAGGCCCGGGCGTGGTGGCCGTTGATGGTGGTGGCCCGCCGGAAGCACAGGAGGGCTTCCTCCAACTGGCCCTTGAGGCTTTTGATGTAGCCCATATTATAATACACTTCGGCGTTGTCGTGAATATCCAGGATGGACTGGCAGGTGTCCAGGGCCTGGTCGAGCTGGCCGTCGCTGATCTGGTGCACGCTCAGGTCGTAGAGTTCCTCCACCTTTTCGTCTTCCGGCTCCTGGGGAGGGTGGAGGGCCTCGTGAATTTTGGTCTTAAAGCCTTCCCGTTCGCAGGGCATGGAGACCACGGCGTTGACCCCTATGCGGCCCGCCTGGGCCACCTGGCGGCTGGTGAGGTTCGCGCCGTAGAGCACAAAAACGGTCTCCGCCTCGGGGGTATCCTGTTCCCGCACCAGTCTGAGGAGCGTCAACCCGTTGATGGTGGGGGTGTCTTGCTCGGCAATGATGAGTTCGGGCCCGAAGTTGTTGACCATGGCCAGGGCCTCGGTGCCGCTTTCCGCCTGCAAATGGGTGAAAAAGCCCATTTCATGCAAAAGCGCCGCGTGGTCGTCCAAAGTCCGGCTGACGGGATCGACCAGCAAAATGGTGATCTGCCCTTTGTCCTGTGCCTCTTTCACTGCGTTCTCTGTCCGTCCTTATCCTATGGGGGCGGCTTGGCCGCGACTGAACCGGCCCTTGATACATCCCGCTGGTTTTCTGATTATACAACTTTTAGCGGCTTTTGCCTACAGAGTATTTTGCAACCCTTTTGCCTTATGGCGGCGGGGTTCGTGTCATTCATGCGTTCGCTCATATTGGGGAACATTTTAGCGGCTTCACAGCGTAATTACAAGTGCTGGCCCCAGGCGCGGCCATAACACAAGAATCAGTGGCTTGTAAAATTTACTTTTTCAGAGTAAAATTAAGCAGTAACCGTGGAGTCGGCGGCGCGCTGCGGGCACAGCGCGCCGGACGGGCAATGGCGCCCCTGCCTCCGCACAAGGAGAATGATTATGAAGAAAACTTTGGCCATGACTTTAGGCGCGATATTGCTGGCCGGTTCAGCCGTTCCCGCCTCCGCCGCCAGCGAGATTGATTTCTCGGGCTACTATGACGTGTATTTCATGAACGACGTGAACCTGGGCAAACGCGTGGGCGACGCGGCCTTCACCGATTCGTTCCTCGGCCACCGCCTGAATATCGACCTGACCTTCCGCGCCACCGACGAAATCTCCGTCTACTGGCGGCTGCGGGCCCCGGATTTCAAACGTTTCGGCAACACCAGCTATTCCGGCAACGACGGCCAGGGCCGCACCGCCATGGTCACCCACCACATTTACGGGCAGATTGACCAGGCCTGGGGTACTCTCCGCATCGGTCAGATTGACGACGCCTTCGACTCCTTCGGTCTCGGCTCCCTGGGCTACAGCCCCGCCACCGACCCGGCCTGGACGAACCGCAGCCCCTTTGACACTGGCGGCCGCATTGACGGCATCCATTACAGCCGCTCGTGGGACAATGGCTTCGGTCTCATCGCCATGTACCAGAAGGGCGATAACAACGACCAGATGGGCCTGGGCGATCCCGCGAATGTGAACCGCAGCTCTGACCAGGATGTGGACGCTTTCCTCATCGAGCCCCGCTATGAATGGGACGGCGGCGGCACGGCCCTGGGCCTGAGTTATCAGCGCGACGCCGCCCACTTTGACGGCGTGCAGGATGTGGGCACCGGCTATGACAACAGGGCGACCGCGCTCAGCCTGTGGGCCCTCAACCCGGCCGTCATGCACAGCTGGGGCAACTTCAGTATGCACCTTGAAGGCCTGGCCGTTTGGGGCGCCCAGGATTTTGATTACCTCGACCCGACTATCGCTGACGACGACGCCAGCGCCAGCGGCTACGCCTTCTACCTGGACGGCGACTACAACTACGGCCCCGGCAACGTGACCCTGGCCGGGTGGTGGTCTTCCGGCAGCAACCTGGATGATATTGACAACAAAGGCTTCGGCTCTGATATCGACCAGGGCAACTTTTATCCCCTCCTGGTGGCTTTCAACGGCGACGCCAGCGGCTGGGGCCGTGAAAGCGACAATGCCGTCAGCCTGGCCAATGACGGTTTCGAAAATTTCGTCGCGGGCGGTTTCTACGGTGAAACCTTCTTGAACGACGCCGCCGGGGTTCGCGGTTCCATCAGTTATGACAGTGACTATAATGAAATCAGCCGCGTTTCCGGCAATTTCACCAATTTCATGGATGCCGTTGTTGTCGGCAGCCGGACGGTGGATGATCTCAACGGCGGCACCAACAACCACTGGGCCATCGCCCTGACCGGCAACCACGCCCTCAGCGACGATATCGCCCTGCACTACGGCCTGGCCTACCTGGCCCTGAACAACCCCACCTACTCCGTGGCTACCGCCGGGAACGTGAATGACCTGGCCAACACCATGCGTTACAGCGAGCAGGAAAAAGACCTGGGCGTGGAAGCCGACCTGAGCTTCTCCTTCCAACTGCTGGACAACCTGCAGTATGTGACTTCCTTCGGCTACATGTTCAACGGCGACGCCTACAAGTCTCTGCGCGGCTACACCATCGACGCCTCCGATAATGTCGAAGCCGTCTGGGACGACCCGGAAGACAGCTACGTGTGGTACAACACCCTGAGTTTTTCGTTCTAAGGCTCTGTTGATACGGACTGAAAACCCTGGGCAGCCGCACGGCTGGCCGGGGTTTTTATTGAGAGGCTTCGCGGCGAAGATTCTGGATTAGGGTCTGTTAACACTTAAAGAAATATGCTATAATGTAAGAATGGAACTTACAAGCAAGCAATATGAAAAGATAAGCCACTGTCTCCCCAAACAGCGCGGCAAT
>JAITVE010000320.1 GCA_031285975.1 Candidatus Adiutrix sp.
CGGATGTGATCCAGGGCCTCGTGGGCGGCCTGGTCGTTGACGCGCACCGAGTCGGTACGCATATAGGTGATGAGGCCCACCTGGCCCTCGCCGGCCACGTCGCGGCCTTCGTACAAATCCTGGGCCAGGCGCATAATTTGCTTGGAGCCGATTTTCAGGCGGTTGAAGGCGGCCTGCTGCAAGGTGCTGGTGGTGAAGGGGGCCAGGGGGTAGCGGCGGCGTTCCTTGGTGGCCAGTTCGGCCACGGTGAAGTTCGCGCCCGTCAAATCGTGCACCACGGCCATAGTGTCTTCTTCGTTGGTGAGGGCGGCCTTTTTCGTGCCGATTTTACTGAGTTGCGCGGCGAAGGGCTGGCCGTCGGCCAGGAAGTCGGCGGTGAGCGTCCAATATTCCTCGGGCACGAAGGCGAAAATGGCCCGCTCGCGTTCCACAATCAGGCGCAGGGCCACGGACTGCACCCGCCCGGCGGAGAGCCCCCGCTTGAGCTTGTCCCACAAAAGCGGCGAAATGAGGTAGCCCATCAACCGGTCGAGAATGCGGCGGGTCTGCTGGGATTCGAAGCGGGTTTTGGAAATGACCACCGGGTTGGCGATGGCCTCTTTAATGGCTGTGGGGGTCAGCTCGTGCAGCAGCACCCGCTTGTAGTTATAGCCCTCGCCCAGGGCCTGGGCGATGTGCCAGGCTATGGCCTCCCCCTCGCGGTCGGGGTCGGGCCCGAGGTAGATGGTCTCCTTGCCCTTGGCCGCTTTTTTGAGATCGCTGATGACCTTTTGCTTGCCGTCGATGACCACGTAATCGGGGCTGAAGCCGTTTTCGATATCCACGCCCAGGTTGCTCTTCGGCAGGTCGATGATGTGCCCCACCGAGGCCCGGACGTCGAAATCCGGCCCTAAATATTTGCCTATGGTTTTGGCCTTGGCCGGGGACTCGACGATCAGTAGCGATTTGCTCATATATCTTATCCTTAAATTATTGCGCTTCAAACTGGCCGGAAGCCAGGCGGAGAACCCGGCCCGTGAGTTCCAGGTTCAAGAGGGCCACGGCGGTTTCGGCGGCCCCGAGGCCGGTGGCGCGCACCAGGGAATCGGTATCCCTGGGCGACTGTTTCAGCGCCGCCCATATCCGGCCCTCCGGCGTGTCCGCCGCGAAGGCCAATTCCGGCTCCGGCTGAGGGGGCGACCCGGCCAGCGTAGCAGATTTAGCCTGGGCTGACAACCCTGCCACCGTAGCAGAATTTTGTTTCGGCGGCAACCCGGCCTTGGTCTTGGCGGAATTTTTCGTGGATTTTCGATAGCTTGGGGGCGGCTCCGCGATGATATCGTCCTCAAATTCGATGGGCGCACGGAGGGGAGCCGAGAGGCCTTCCAGCAGACGGGGCTTGATTTCGGCCAGCACCTCGTCCATACTCTCCACCAGGGCCGCGCCGTTTTTGATCAGCAGGTTCGCCCCGCGGGCCGAACCCAGCCCCGCCGGGCCCGGCAGGGCCATGACTTCCCGGTTCATTTCCAGGGCCAGGCGGGCGGTGATCAGCGCGCCGCTGCGCTCCCTGGCCTCGGTGACCACCACGGCCAGGCTGAGACCGGCAATGACCCGGTTGCGCCGGGGAAAATTGGCCGGAAAAGGCGTGGTTTCCGGGGTAAACTCGGAAATCAGGGCCCCCTGGGCCGCGATTTCGTCATAAAGCCGGGCGTTTTCTTTGGGGTAGATGTGGTCGAGCCCGCAGCCCAGCACGGCCAGGGTGCGCCCCCCAGCCTCCAGGGCCCCCCGGTGGGCCTGGGTGTCCACGCCCCTGGCCAGGCCGCTGACGATGGTGAGGCCCTTCATGGCCCCGCTGCGGGCCAGGCGGCGGGAGAATTCCAGCCCATGGGCGCTGGCCTCCCGCGAGCCCACCAGGGCCACGGCAAACTGGTCGGCGGCCTCCAGGGTGCCCCGCACCCAGAGCACCGGCGGCGGCTCGTCCAGTTCGGCCAGCCGCAGGGGGTAATTGCCGTCACCCAAGATGATGATGTCAAGGCCGTGCTGTTGGGCGTAATCCAGCCGCTCGGCGGCTTCCTCAAAGAGGCCGCCGGTGAGGAGCGGGGTTAAATTCATCCCCAGCACCCGCAGGTCGCGGCCAAAGGCGGCCTCGGCCGAGCCGGTCAGGGCCAGCACCCGGTGGAACGCGCCGGCCTTGCCGTTCAGCCCCAGATAGAGGGCCAGCCTGGCCAGCCGCTCGTTGTGAGCGGGCCCGCTGTCGTCCGGTCGGTTGCGTTCCACATCCATGCCAGGGGTCTCCTCACTATACTTGAATGATGTGCCGAGAGATGCGAATGAAAAACTTTAAAATAACCGTGAGTTACGATGGCCGCCGCCTGGCGGGCTGGCAGAGGCAGGCCGAAGAGGCTGGCCCCACCGTGCAAGGCTTATTGGAAACCGCCCTGAGCCGCCTTTGCGACCACCCGGTGACCCTGCACGGCAGCGGCCGCACCGACGCGGGGGTGCACGCCCTGGGGCAGGTGGCCAGCTTCACCACGGACAGCGCCCGCACTGTGGCCCAAATCATTCAGGGAAGCAACGCCCTCTTGCCGCCCGAGGTGGCCGTGCTGCGCGCCGAAGAAGCGCCGGAAGATTTTCACGCCCGCTTCAGCGCCCTGGGAAAACGCTATGATTACGAACTCTTGACCAGCCCCACCCGGCGGCCCCTCTATCACGGGCGGGCCTGGTGGCTGGGCCCTGGCCTGGACTGGGCTGCGGTGGCTGCGGCCCTCCCGGCCTTTGAGGGCGAAAAGGATTTCGCGGCCTTCCAATCCGTTGGCAGCGAGGTGGGCAGCACAGTGCGCCGCCTTCACCGGGCCGCCCTGAGCCGCTCCGGCCCGGAGACGCTCCGCCTGAGCTTCATCGGCTCAGGCTTTTTGCGCCACATGGTGCGGGCCATGGTGGGGCTGTTGGCTGAAACGGGGCGAGGCCGCCAGTCGGCGGCCTCGATACCTGAACTCATCGCTTCCGGCGACCGCCGCCGCTCCGGCCCTACGGCCCCGGCCGACGGGCTCTACCTGGCCGCCGTGTTTTACGACGCCGATGAACTGGCCGGGCAGGTGGCGGCGCTGACCGGCCAGGCCGCCGACCTCTTATAAATCTTTATAGGACTCCAAGTCCACTTCTTCCGGCGCCAAAACCAGGTCAATCAAATAGCTGACCAGGGCGGTCAGGGACAGGCCGTAGGCCTTGGCCGCTTTGGGCAGCAGGCTGCCGGAGGTGAGGCCGGGCAGGGTGTTGGTCTCTAAAATATAGGTCTGGCCGTTGGAAAAAATCATGTCGGTGCGGGACAGGCCCCGGCAGCCCAGGGCCTTGTGGGCGGAGAGGGCCAGGCGGCGCACTTCCCAGGCGATTTCAGCCGGAATTTCAGCGGGGCAGACTTCCAGGGACTGGCCCGGCTCATACTTGGCCGCGTAGTCGAAAAAGCGGTGGCCGTCAGCCGGGATGATTTCAATGGGCGGCAGGGCCGTGAGCTTGTCGTTCCCCAGCACCGCGCAGGTCAGTTCCCGGCCCGGCAGGTATTTTTCCAACAGGGCCGCGCCTTCGATTTCAAAGGCCGCGCCCAGGGCCGCGATCAAGTCTTTTTCGTTTTCCACAATGGCCAGGCCCACCGAGGAGCCCTGGCCCAGGGGCTTGACCACCACCGGGGAGCCGAAGGTGTGCAGGGCCATTTCCGCCGTGTCGGCCAGGTCGGGGTGGCCGTTTTTGGTCACCACCAGGTCGGGGGCCACGGGCAGGCCCGCTTCCCGGTAAATGCGCTTGGAAAATTCCTTATTGATGCCCATGGCGCTGGAAAGGACGCCGCTGCCCGTGTACGGCAGGCCGATCATTTCGCAAAAACCTTGCAGGGCGCCGTCTTCGCCCAGGGGGCCGTGGACGGCCAGAAAGGCCACGTCGAGCTTTTCGGCGTCCTCCGCCAGGCGGCAGAGGTCAGCCGCCGGGTCATAGACCACCACTTCATAGCGATCCCGGTCGATGTGGGACAGCACTTCGCCGCCGGAGGCCAGGGAGACCTCCCGCTCGCGTGATTTGCCCCCCATGACCAGGGCCACCCGCTTGATTTTCCCCGACATACACGCCTCCCATCCCCAAGTTACTAACTATGTAGCCGCAACCCGACCCAACAACAACTCAAGGCCATCATATCGACGGCCTGAAGTCTTGGTTAATACTGTGCGGGCGGCGGCTCAAACCCACCGTCCTTTGGGGCCTGCGGCCTTAGGCGGCGACAGCCGCCTGGGCGGCGGCCAGCTGCTGGGAGAGCCGGGCAATGCGCCGGGAAGCGTTGCGGCGGTGCAGGGTGCCTTTGGAGGCGGCCCTGTCCAGGGCGCTCATGGCCTTCCGCAGAGCCTCAGCCGAAGTGGCAACGGGTTCGCTCACGGCGACCCGCACGTCTTTCACGGCGTTTTTGACTTTGGTTTTATTGATGCGGTTGCGGAGCCGCCGGGTCTCGCTCTGGCGAGCCCTTTTCAGAGCAGATTTATGGTTGGCCAAGAGAGCCTCCTTCTGATATAAAGACCTATGCGGTCGTTCGATGTACTGAATTTTGTGCCGCAGGCGCAATAAGGGCCGTTGACGGTAAATTGGCATTATAAGGGCTATGGAGAAGACTTGTCAATCACAAAAATGACTTCAGCGGGAGAAAAAGGGCAAATCGCCAAAAAAGCTTCGGTGGTGGGCGGTTCCACCCTCCTGTCGCGTTTGGCCGGGCTGGCCCGCGACCAGGTGACCAGCTATTTTTTCGGCACGGTGGGGCCCATCGAGGCCTTTGTGGTGGCCTTCCGCATCCCCAATTTATTCCGGCGGCTGCTGGCCGAGGGGGCTTTCACGGCGGCGTTCGTGCCGGTTTTCACCGCCGCCCTGGCCGAGGGGGGGCAACCCGCCGCCGCCGCGCTCTTTAAAAAAGTGTTCACCCTGCTGGCCCTGGCGCTGGCGGCTTTGAGCCTGGCGGGGGTCATTTTCGCCCCGGCCATCGTCAGCCTCATGGCCCCCGGCTTCCGCGCCGACCCGGAGCAGTTCCGGCTGACGGTCTTCCTGGCCCGCCTCCTGTTCCCCTACATTTTCTTTATGGGGCTGGGGGCCCTGTTCATGGGGGCCCTCAATTCCTGCGGCTATTTCGCCGCCCCGGCCCTGGGGCCGTTTATGGGCAATCTGGCCATGATCGGCGGCACGGCGCTCCTCTTCCACCGGCTGGATATGCCTATCATGGGCCTGGCCATTGGGGCCATGGCCGGGGGGCTCATGCAGCTGGCCATTCAGCTGCCGGGCCTCAGGCGGGCGGGCCTGAAATTAAGGCCCGATTTCAATTTCCGCGCGCCGGGGGTGAAAAAAATCCTCCTGCTGATGGGGCCCGCCACCCTGGGAGCGGCGGTCTACCAGGTCTCGATTTTCATCAACACCATCCTGGCCTCGTATTTGCCGGACGGCAGCCTCCCCTTCCTGTATTATGCCGACCGCCTCATGCAGTTTCCCCTGGGGGTGTTTTCCGTGGCCCTGGGGGTGGCGGCCCTGCCCACCCTGGCCCGCCAGAGCGCGTTAGGCGACCGGGCCGGGTTCATCGACAGCGCCCGCTTTGCCCTGGGGCTGTCATTTTTCATCACCATCCCGGCGGCCATGGGGCTGACAGTGATGGCCCTGCCGCTGGTGACCTTCCTCTTCCAGCGCGGCAATTTCACGGAACTGAGCTCCCTGGGCACGGCCGTGGCCCTCCAGGCTTTCGTGCTGGGGCTGCCCTTCCTCTCGGGCTCGGGGCTCCTGGCCCGCGTCTTCTACAGCCGCTCCGACACCCGCACCCCCACCCGCGTGGCCATGGGTTCCCTGGCCACGGGCGCGGGGGCGGCTTTTATATTAATGTGGCCGCTGCAGCATATGGGCCTGGCCCTGGCCAGCTCCATTGCCAGCGTGGTGAATTTTTTCTGGCTGTACGGGAAACTTCTGGCGGGCGAAGCGGAGTTCCCGCACCGTGATTTCCTCTGCGAAGTTCTCAGCTATGTGCTGCTGGCCGCCGTCATGGGCCTGGCTGTGTGGCCCCTGCGCGCCTGGGCCATGAACTCCGGCAGTTTTGTGCTCCTGGCCGCCAAAACCCTGGCCTCGGTCGGGGTGGGGGTGCTGCTGTATTTCGGCCTCTCCCTGGCCACGAAGCGGCCCCACGCCGTGTCCGTGCTGAATCTGCTCCGGCGGCGGTTCAAAAAATAGAATGCCGCCGAGGCATGTTACGTAAGAAAGGAACGACCGCTTATGAAGATGACCCCGCGCCAACGCTTCCTGGCCGCTTGCCGCCGCCAGCCCACCGACCGCATTCCCCTGGATATGGGCGGCCGGGTGACCGGCCTGGCCGCTCCCCTCTAC
>JAITVE010000371.1 GCA_031285975.1 Candidatus Adiutrix sp.
ATAGAGGCGTCAGTATAGCGTTTCGCTTGCAAATAAATGGAATCCAACCCTAAGATGTCTTCCGTAACCAAGCCCGTCCAAGCCTCCATCCCTGCTGCCTCCAACATGCTGAACCAGCCCTCGAGCTCCATAATTTAGG
This sequence comes from Candidatus Adiutrix sp., assembly GCA_031285975.1. GTDB lineage: Bacteria > Desulfobacterota > Desulfarculia > Adiutricales > Adiutricaceae > Adiutrix. The sequence goes on from JAITVE010000371.1 coordinate 140, forward strand.
CCTTTCATTAATTCGATAATCAAACGCTCAAAGGCGGTTGGCGATAGTTTTAAAAGCTGTTCTTTAATTTCCGACAGTAGGACTGCCTCTATTTCTTCATAGGCTTCCGTCAGGCGTTCATCCGGTGTAATGGTGTTTTCAGTAGGGCTTTGGAAACCCTTGTCCACTTCCTTTGTTATCTTTATTGATGTCGGCTTCTTTTCAGTTTTGTTTTTGGAATTAAAAGCCCTATAACTTTCATAGTGGCTTAAAAATTTCACATCAATTTTTTCAGGCTGCTGAGCCAACGCTGTTTGACCTTCTGTGGTTATACGATAAATACCACGGGCCGGACGCTCCAATAAACCAGCCTTGGTCAGATATACGAGCGCCCAGGCAATACGGTTTACCATTCTGCTCTGACCAGTGGGAATACGTTCAGCCGTATCAGCAGGAGTTAACGAAAATTCTTGGGCCAGCGGATCAACAGCACTTTTAGCTGAAATATCTTTTTCGGAAGCCAAGCGCAGCAGAGGCAACATAAACTCTTGAAAATCAGGTACGGACATATGCACACCCACGCCAGTATTGATGCCGACACAAACAATTATCAGCATGGTTAATGATATCCTTGTAACCAGAGCGCGGTCAAGAACTTTTTCACCACAAAAAAGCCGCCGTTCCGGGGGAGGGAACGGCGGCTTTGCAATAATGCGTAAAAATCACCTCAATACATCAAGCCAACCTTGCGGCGGGCGTCGGCCATGGTGACTTGGGCCACGGCGCGGGCTTTGGCGGCCCCGGCTTTCATGATGTCGTGGATGGTGTCAGGGTCTTTCACCAGTTCGGCCCGCTTTTCACGGTGCGGGGCGAAGTAGTTCCAAATCAGTTCCACCAGTTCTTTTTTGGCCTCGACATATTTCAGGCCGGGCTTGAGGTAGCGGTCGCGCATCTCCGCCGTCTCTTCGGGGGTGCCGAAGAGGCGGTAGAGGCCGAAGAGGGCGCAGTTGTCCGGGTCTTTAATCTCATTGACCCCCCGCGTGTCGGTGACAATGCCCATGACCCGTTTGCGCAAATCTTCCTTTTCCACAAAAATGTCGATGGCGTTGTTGGAGCTCTTGCTCATCTTCTGCCCGTCAAGGCCGGGGATGGTGGCCAGGTCGTCGTCAATGGCCGGTTCCGGCAGCACAAAGGTTTCGCCATAGGTGTGGTTAAAGCTCCCGGCAATGTCGCGGGCCACTTCCACATGCTGCTTCTGGTCTTTGCCCACCGGCACCAGGTTGGCCTGGTAGAGGATGATGTCCGCCGCCATGAGCACCGGATAGGCGAACAGCCCGTGGTTGGGGGTCAGCCCCTTGGCCACTTTTTCCTTATAGGCGTGGCAGCGTTCGAGTAAGCCCATGGAGGTGACGTTGTCCAGCAGCCAGGTGAGCTCGGTGTGCTCGGCCACGTCGCCCTGCACCCAGAAGGTGCTTTTCTCCGGGTCAAGCCCCAGGGCCAGGAAGTCGGTGACCGCGTCCAGGGTGTTTTTGGCTAAAAGTTCGGCGTCGAAAACCGAGGTCAGGGCGTGGAGGTTGACGATGAAGCAGAACAGGTCGCTCTTTTCCTGCCAGTTTATCATGGGTTTCATCATGCCGAAATAGTTGCCGATATGCAGATGCCCGGAGGGCTGAATGCCGGAAAGAACGCGCAGTTTTTTGTCGCTCATTTGATTACTCCTGAATTTGACGATTCCCTAAAACGAGGCTTTTAGATAATATGGTTTCTGCGTAAAAAAATCAAGGGCCTAGACTTTTAACGGTGATTTTTGTAGGATATTCAAAGTCCGGGCCGCAGTGCGGCCCCGGCGCAATTCGGGGTGAGGATATTGCCATGAAAAAAATGATATCGCTGTTGGTTCGGAACCGTCCGGGCGTTTTGTCGCATGTGGCCGGGCTGGTCACGCGCCGGGGCTACAATGTGGAATCCATCGCCGCCGGGCCCACGGAAAACGAGTCCATGACCCGCATCACCCTGGTGGTCTCCGGCGACGAGCGGGAGTTGGAGCAGGTCACCAAGCAATTGCGAAAGCTGGTGGACTGCATCAAGGTGCAGGATTTGAAATATTCCGAGGCCGTCACCGGCGAGGTGGCCCTGGTCACCCTGGTGGTTGACCCCGAAAAACGCCTGGAAATCATGGCCCTGGCCAACACCTTCGGGGCCAAAATCGCCGACCTTGATGAGAAAAGCCTGACCCTGCAAGTGGTGGGCTCCTCGCACATGGTGGATATGGTCATCACCGGCCTGGCCCCCTACCGCATCAAGGCTATGGCCCGCACCGGTTTGGTGGCTTTGCCCATGGACAGCCGCGAGTTTGTGCAGTAATTCTGAAAGGAGCGCCCCGTGACTTCGACTCCCCAGAGCCCGCCCCGCCGGGCCGCCGTGACCCGCCGCACCAAGGAAACCGACATCCAGGCCGAATTGGTTTTGGACGGCGGCGCGTCGGTGGTCTCCACCGGCCTCGGCTTTTTCGACCACATGCTCACCGCCTTGGCGACGTATGCCGGGTGGGGCCTGCAACTGACGGCCAAAGGCGATTTGAACGTCGACGCCCACCACACCGTTGAGGACGTGGGCCTGGTGCTGGGCGAGGCCCTGGCCGCGAGTTTGGGCGATTATTCCGGCCACAGCCGCTTCGGCTCATCGCTGACGGTGATGGACGACGCCCTGGCCGAAGTGGCCCTGGACGTGGGCCGCCGCCCCTGCCTGCACTTCCAGGTGGACTGGCCCCAGCCCCAGTGCGGCGAATTTGAAGTGTGCCTGGCCGAGGAATTCTGGCGGGCCTTCAGCCAGCGCGGCGGCGTGACCCTGCACATTATCGGCCGCCACGGCCGCAACAGTCACCACCTGGCCGAGGCCATTTTTAAGGGCGCGGGGCGGGCCCTGGCCCAGGCCCTGGCCCCCCGCTCCGGCGGCGTGCTGTCCACCAAGGGCAGTCTGTAACAGACAGGAGGCGGGTATGCGAACAAGTTTTTCGGGAACGCTGCGAGCCTTGACTCTGGCCGCGATTTTCTCCCTGGCGGGGCTGACGGGCTGCGCGGCGGAAAAAACCGCCGGGCCGGAAGCCCCGGCGGACTGGCAGGAAAAAGCCCCGGCCTGCTACCGCGAACTGAACGGGCGGGGCGAGGCCATCCGCTGGGTGCGCAGCGAGCACCAGTGCCGCTACCAGAGTTCCGGGCAAAGCTGGGGCTACCCCGGCCACGCCGAAAACATTTACCGCGACATTTTTATTGACTGAGGCCAGCATGATTCTCTTCCCAGCCATTGATTTGAAGGACGGCCAGTGCGTCCGCCTGCGCCAGGGCCGCTTTGAAGACCAGACCGTCTATGGGCGCGACCCGGCCGCCATGGCCGAACGCTGGGCCAAGGAAGGCGCGGCCTGGCTCCATTTGGTTGACCTCGACGGCTCCCTGGGCGACAGCGCGGCCAACCGCCAGGCCTTGACGGCCATCCGCGAACGGGTGCCGCTGAAACTCCAGCTTGGCGGCGGCATCCGCTCCCTGGAAACCGCCGACCGCTGGTTCGATTTGGGGGTAGACCGCCTCATCCTGGGCACCGTCATCTGCGAAGACCCGGAGTTGGCCGGGCGCATTGCCGCCAAATATCCGGGCCGGGTGGCGGCGGCCTTGGACGCGGTGGGCCCGGAACTGCGGGTGCGGGGCTGGAAGGAGTCCGGCGGGCGCGATTTGTTTGAAATCGCCGGGGGGCTCCGGGCCCTGGGCCTGGCCATGATCATCTACACCGACGTGGAGCGCGACGGCACCCAGGCCGGGCCCAATGTGGAATTCACCCGCCGGGTGGCCGAAGTTTCGGGGCTGCCCACCGTCTGCTCCGGGGGCATCGCCACCCTGGACGACCTGGCGGCGGTCAAGCCCCTGGCCTCCGCCGGAGTGGCCGGAATCATCACCGGCAAAGCCCTGTACACCGGCACGTTGGATTTCGCCGCCGGGCTGAAACTCCTGGCTGGCTGAGCCCCGGCCTTCGCCGAGGTGACGAGGCAAATATTTATTTGGAACTTCGGCCTCTCCGCCGGCTTTTCAAGGGCTTGCCAGGCCTTACACGCCGTCCGGCCCCAGGCGGCGGAAGGTGCGGATCATCTCGTAGGTCAGGCTGACGTTGGAGAGGTCTTCGTCGTCCGGCACTTCGTCGCGGTTCACCCAAAAGCCTTCCGAAAGCTCGCTTACGTCCAGCCGAATGTCGGCGGGCCCGTCCAAGTCGGCGAAAAAACCGGACAAGAGGGATTGGGAAAAGGCCCAGGGCTGGCTTTTGTAATAGCGGATGTTTTTGAGCTCCAGCCCGACTTCCTCCCGCACTTCCCGCCGCACCGCGTCCTCCAGGGTTTCCCCGATTTCCACGAACCCGGCCACCAGCGCGGGCCGCCGGTATACCCGCCCCGCGTACCTGGTCAAAAGGAGCCGCTCCCCGTCGATAACCCCCACAATCACCACCGGCGCAATGGCCGGATACACAATGTTCCCGCAGGCCGGGCAGACCATGGCCCGCTCGGTCTCGCTGGGCTTCATAACTGCGGCGCAACGCCCGCAGAAGCGGGTTTTGTCGCGCCACACCGCCAAATGGCTGGCCGTGGCCCCGGCAAAAGCCAGCCACGGCGGGTCAAGTTCGCGGAATATCTGGGTGTCGTGGCTGGTCAGGCCTTCAGGCTCCAGCTCCCCGGCCTCGGCCATAAAGATGTTGGCCTCATCGATGGAGAACAGAAAGGTCAGTTCCATCTCCGGCCAGCGCGCCCACACTTCCCCGCAGGTGGGCACGGCCGGGCGGCCCCCTTCATTCCGCAGCAGCGCCTGCCCCTTCTGAAAGATGAAAACGAAATCCTCCGCCCGCGCTTCCGCGTGACGAAAACTAACATCATACTGATGCGGCAAAATATCTTGAATCATGGAAATCTCTCCGGCTGTTAGCATTCATGGCATACTTGGAATAGCACATCACCGCGTGTCCGTCAATGGCGGCGGCGCCGTCATATCAACGAAGGCCCCTTTCAGTCATTCCGGCGAAGGCCGGAACCCATGCCTTTCCCTTGGCCGCTGACCGTGTCGGCTATCAGCCCCGCGACCCACAGACCCGCGAAGATCGGCTGAACCTGGTTGACAATCGCCCGCGTTTGCCCTATGCTTCGAAAAGAATCGAATTGTAAAAGGGTGCTCCGTGGACTCCAAAAAAGCCGCTAAAATCTTCAAAGCCCTCTCCAACCCCAACCGCCTGGAACTGTACCTGAAAATAGCGGACAGCCATGAATCGGAATTCGACGCGGGCTGCGGCTGCTTTTTGGTGGATATCATGAATTCGTTCACTATCGGCGCGCCCACCATCTCGCACCACCTTAAGGAACTGCTGAACGCGGAACTCATCGAGACGGAAAAACGCGGCAAACTGCTGGTTTGCCGCGTCAACAAAGCTATGGCGGAGGATGCCTTTCGCTTGATTGCACGGGAGTAGGCGGTTTTTTTTGCGTTCATATTTCGATATTTATCGAATAATGGCTGCTGATACAAAAGCAAATAGGAAAAAAATTGATATCTGCGCCCATCGCGTCTATAATAGTGGAAAATTTTCAGGAGCGGTGACATGATAAAAATTTTCAACTATATATTATTGCTTTGCCTCTTGATCCTGGTGATGAGCGGCGTTATGTTCGTGGCGGCTGAATACCCAGCCCGGTATTGGATTTTTGTGGAAAACAAAGAGTTCCTCGACAATGTCGCGCACAGCGAAAGCTTCGACCCCTTCCGCAGCGATACCCGCTATTCGGCGGTTATCCTCAGCTTTCACCAAAACGAGACGCCCGATACCATGGGCCCCAAAAAAACCAATATGTATTACGACTTTGAGGGGCAGGGCCTGGCAGTCAAAACCGGCTGGGCCGGGCCCCAGGCCGGGCTGTTGGTCATTGATCGGGGGCGCGGCCTCCAACTCCTGGGCTATGACGGCTCCAGCGCTCCCGGCCTGCTCTGGTTGGAGACCGCTGATGCTAACCACAATGGTCGTATCGATGCCCAAGACCCGGTTTGGCCCACGCTGAAAATATGGCTGGATCGCAACACCGACGGCCTCATGGACGAAGGTGAACTGTCCCCACTGGCAGACTTGAAAATCACCGCCCTGAATTTGGCTGGGGACGTGAAGCATGACTATCTCGGCAACGGCAATTTTCTGGAATTTGCCGGAACGTTTCAGTATGGCGACGGGCAGGTCGGGCGGCTGGACGAAGTTTTTCTGCGCCAGCATTCGGCGGCGGTGAAATTTTTGCGCCCGTTGAAGCGGCTCTATAAAACGGTGCCGAATGTGCCCGGCTCCGGGCTGATGCGGCATTTGCGGGAAGCGGCGGCGGCCCATCCCGAGTTGGAGGCCCTGGCCGCCGCGGTCGTGAACGCCCCCAATGACGAGCAACGCTGGGCGCGGCTGGACGAGCTCATGACGGCCTGGGCCAAAACCGGCGGTTTGGCGGAGACGGCGGAAGAACGGTTGAGCCAAAACCAGTCTGGAAAACACTACACGCTGGTGGATGACGGCCTGGGCGACCCGGAAGGCCCCGAGATGGCCCGGCGGATGAACGTGCTGGAAGCCTGGGCCGGGCGGTATTTTTTTCTTATGCCGCATGAATTGAATTCAGTGCAGGAGTTGGCCGATTTGGTGGTTCTTTATAACGAAGAGACTGGGGAGATATCGTTTAACTATGCGCCGGTGCGGGAAGAGATTGACAATATCTACCAGCGGGTGACGGCGGAAGTTTTCAAGAGCTTTTTCCCCAAAAGCGAGGCCGTCCGGCCAGGCCTTGAAGAGCCCGCAGCCGCCGAATAAAAGGGCGGCTTCGCGGCGAATGTTGTATGGGGCTCCGCCCAATCTTTACGCTGTCGCGCAATCTCAGTTTATTCAAACCCTATCGGGTTCGAAATTAAGCCCCGCCAGAGAGGGCCTTATGCGAGGCCCTCTCTGGAGTCTCCGCGCGCCAGGGGCTGCGCGCTCTTGGAGTTGCGTGTCGGCTAGCAAAAACCATCGACCGTGCAGCAACGCCGCAACTCGCCTGAACTCATTCGAACCTGATAAGGTTTGAATAAACTGAGATTACAAGCCTTAGCTTGTAAAGAGCTCAAACAAGCGGCGTCGCGGCAGCGGCGTGGAAAAGGGCGGCGGTGTAATATTTTAGGGTTGGGGCGGTTTTTAGCTGAGGGGCTGTATCGGCCAGCGTTCCGGGGGCAGGCCGCAGATGATTGACAGTTCTTTGGAAGCGTCGGTCAGGGCGCGGATGAGGCCCTCTTTTTTCAGCATCATGCGGCCTATGGGGCCGGTGGCGCTAATGGCCGCGTGGGCGTGGCCCTGGCTGTTGAGAATGGGCACCCCGATGCACATGGCGCCCTCAATGCGTTCGCCTTCTTCCAGGGCATAGCCGGTGCGGCGGACTTTTTCCAGTTCCCCGGCCAAAAGCCCGGGCTCGGCAATGGTGACCGGGGTGAATTTTTCATAATGCAGCCCGGCTATGACTTTGGGGAAATTTTCCGGGTTCATGAAAGCCAAAAAACAGCGCCCCATGCTGGAAGCGTGCATACTCACCTGCCCGCCGATGGAGACGTTGAGCCGAAGCTGTTGATAGAGATCAACTTCCGTTTTGTCGATGCAGAGGGCCTGGCCCGGCTCGGTCATGACCGAGGCATAAATCAATTCCTGAAAATCGGCCGATATTTTTTCCAGGTAGGGGTGGATGAGCGATTTGAAGCCGCCCCGTTCCATCACTAAATTGCCGGTCTGAAAAATCTTGAAGGTGAGGAAGTAGCGCTGGTCGCTCGGGTTTTGCTTCACGTAGTCCAGGGCCTTGAGGGTGCTGAGGATGCGGTGGAGCGTGGCCTTGTCCAGCCCCAGGATGTTCTTGAGGTCAGCCAGGGACGACGGCCCCTGATTGGCTAAAGTTTCAATAATGGCCAGGCACTTGACCACCGAATTCACCATATACGCGCGTTCCGCCATGTTGCTTCCCCTCGGTTTGCTTCCCTAATCCTCTAGCCGTCCCTTGGCTGTTTAGGTTTTGTTATTATAATCATCTTTATCCGTTTTGCAATACGTAATGACGCCTCGCGCTCTTGAAAAATTTGACAAGGGGCGGCGGCTTGCGCTAAAATAACAAATTCCTGTATAAAATTAGCTGGTAAGGAGCACACCATGACCGCTGTCCAGGGGCCTGAATTCACAACCGGGCTGGCGCAGATGATGATAAAGGTGGAGGGCACCCACCTGAAAATGCCGCTTTCGGTGCTCACCGGCCGGGAGCCGGGCCGGACGGTTCTGGTCACCACCGGGCTCCACGGCTGCGAATTTCCCGGCACTCTGGCCATGATTGAGCTGTTGCGCGAAATTGACCCCGAGACAATGCGGGGACGCGTCATCGCCCTGCACCCGGTCAACGCCCAGGCCTTCCAGGCCCGCGTGGCCATGATTTTGCCGGAGGACGGGGTGAACCTCAATCGCGTCTTCCCCGGCAAGCCCGACGGCGGCCCCTCCGAGCGGGCGGCTTGGCGGGTGACCCAGTTCCAGGACATGGCCGATTTTTACCTTGACCTCCACAGCGGCGATTTATACGAGGAATTAGCGCCCTACGTCTACTTCCCCGGCCGCGGCGACCCGGCGGTGGTGGAGGCCTCCCGCCAGGCCGCCCTGGTGTTGGACGCGCCCTATATGCTGCGGTCGGATTCCACCACCGGCGCGTACCATTCGGCGGCCCTGCGCGGCACGCCTTCGCTTTTGCTGGAGCGCGGCGGCGGCGGAACCTGCCGCCGCCCGGACGTTGACGCCTTCAAAAAAGATGTCCGAAATCTTTTCAAGCACCTGGAAATCCTCCCCGGAACCCCGGAAAAACCCCGCTCTGAGCCCGTGGAACTGACCGGCGTTATGTACCTCAAATCCGCTCACAACGCCCTGTGGCGCTGCGAAGTCTCCGCCGGTGACAAGGTCGCGGCCGGGCAAAAACTTGGCGATATCCTCGATTATTTCGGCAACGTTCAGGAAACTTTCACCGCCGAGCGCGACGGGGTCGTCCTCTATCGCCTGCAAACCCTGGCCACCAATTCCGGCGATGTGCTGGTGGCCTACTGATCGCCAGCCCTGGTCGGCGGCCCCAAGAGAAAGGCATAGGCCCCGGCCTTCGCCGGGGGACGGGGAGGGCGTGCCTTCCTTCCGTCATACCGGCGAAGGCCGGTATCCATGCCTTTCGCTGGTGTTGCCAAGCAAGCCCCTCACCGCCCCTTCCCGCCATTCCTGCCTCCGCAGGAATGGCGGGAAGGGGAAAATTATTGTAAAAAAAGCAAATACTTCTGTCGTGCCCGGCTGGAAACTCTTGATTCTTGCGTGGATATACATTAAAATATAGCTTTCATGCAGTGATGGATAACAACAACGGAGGAAAACTATGGCTCGGCGAATCGGCATATTGACCGGCGGCGGCGACTGCGCGGGATTGAACAGCGCGGTGAAATGGGTGACGAAAACGGCTACCGATCCCCACCTCACCGCCCACCGGGGCGAGGCGATGGAGGTCATCGGCCTCCGCGAAGGCTGGAAATCGCTGGTGGAAGTGAACCCCGACGACCCCGCCTCCGTGGCCCGCTGGACGACGCCCCTGGACGAACTGGCCGTCCGCACCTGGGATCGCCAGGGCGGCACGGTGCTGGGCAGTTCCCGCACCAACCCCTTCAACCCCAAAAACGACCAGAGCGAGCGCTGCGTGGCCAACATCGCCGGGCTGGGGCTCCACGCCCTGGTGGCCATCGGCGGCGAGGACACCCTGTCCGTGGCCTATAAGCTCCACAATTTGGGGCAAAAAGTGGTGGGCATCCCCAAAACCATTGACCGCGACCTCAACGCCACGGATTACACCCTGGGCTACGACACGGCCCTGAACGTCATCACCGAGGAAGTTGACCGCCTCCGCACCACCGCCGGCAGCCACAGCCGCCTGTTCGTGGTGGAAGTCATGGGCCGCCACGCGGGCTGGCTGGCGCTGGAAGGCGGGGAGGCCGCCGGGGCCCACGTCATTCTCATTCCCGAATATGAATTCGAGGTGGAAAAGGTGGCCGAGCTTCTGGAGCGCCGCCGCCAGGCCGGGGTGCGCTACGATATCGTGGTGGTTTCGGAAGGGGCCAAAATCAGGGGCCGGGGCGAATTGTACCTCTCGGACAAAGAAGACGGCTTCGGCCACAAAGTGCTGGGCGGCGTGGGCGAATTTTTAGCCAGGCAGCTCGAAAATATTACCGGCTACGAAACCCGCCACGTGGTGCTGTCCCACATCCAGCGCGGCGGGCAGCCCTCGGCCCGCGACCGTCTGATGGGCCGTTATTTCGGCATTGCCGCTGTGGATTTGATTTTAGAGGAAGATTTCGGCCGCATGGTCTCCTTCCGCAACGGGCAGATCACCTCCGTGTCCCTCAAGCAGGGCATTGAAAAACTCTATGTGGTGGATGTGGACAGCCTGTACGACCCCTTGCGGTACAACGGCCGCCGCTCCTCCATGCTGCCCTGGTCAGCCAAAAACACGGAGTGACCAATGCCGTTCCGCGCCTCCATAGCCCTGGCCCTGATGCTGAAGCTGCTGGCGGCCGCCGCCGCTTCGGCGCAGCTTGGCCAGGGGGCCGAAGGCCCGGCGGCGGCGGAACTGAACCGCACTTTCGCCAAAGATTCCTGGGCCATGTACGGCGCGCCGCAGGACGCGCCGCTGGATGAGAACGGCTTTGGCCTGTTGGCCTCCCGCGTTGAGCAGACGCTGTTCGCCGCCAGCCAGGTGCAGATTGTGGTCATCCGGCGCGGGGCCGACGCTTCGGGCACCATCGGCCTGATTGAGAAACGGGGGCGGCGGGTGACCAGCACCTATTTGCGCTCCGCCGACCAGGACGTATACGCCGTCTGGCACCAGGTGGGCTATCGCACCTCGCCCGACCGGCTGTCGTCCGACTTTCGGGAAAACGTGCTGGCCGCCGAGGAGGCCTACCGCGATTTGCCCCTCACCTTCAACAGCGTGGTGCGCGGGGTGGGCAAGGACGAAAGCGGCGAGGTGTTTGTGGAATTCCCCATCCGGGGCCGATCGGCGGGCGTGCTCTGCTACCCCTGGGCGGGCGCGCCCCAGGGGGTGGATTTGCAGGAACTGCGGGGCGGGGCCAAAGTGCGGGCCAGCGGCCAGTTCAGCAGTTATGGGCGGGACGGCGGCATTGTCCTGCGGGGCTGTCTTTTTAGCCGCCCCTAGGCCTCCCGGGCTCATTGTTCGCACGAAATCTCTCGTGTCGTCATACCGGCGCAGGCCGGTATCCATTTCCAGTGGAGCATCTTGTCGGCGCACTCTACCTGCCGCCGCAGGAATGACGACCGTGAGGGGGGGGTGGGGGATGCAACACGCCGCCAAGAGAAAGGCATAGGCCCCGGCCTTCGCCGGGGTGACGGCCGTAAGTGGCCGGAGCGCGGCTTTCATATTTTTATTGAACTCTGCCCCTAAATGTGGTATATATAAAAATTCCGCGAGGCCAGAAAACCTCGAACGTCATTTAATTCCGGCTCAATCTTGATTGACCGACTAGAAATACCGAAGGGGAACACGAACATGGCCCGCGTATGTGATATCTGCGGCAAAAGCGCCCAGAACGGCAACAACGTCTCTCACGCCAACAACAAGACCAAAAAGCTCTGGCAGCCCAACCTGCAGAGTGTGCGCCACCAGGAAAACGGCGCGGTCAAAACCATCCGCGCCTGCACCCAGTGCATCAAAAGCGGCAAGGTGACCAAGCCCGCCCCCCGCACCAAAGCGGAGTAACCGGGCTGGTTTCGTCCCCGGAGTTTTCGGGCGGCGGCGTCACTATAATGTAAAAGCGGCTTCGGTTTTCCGAGGCCGCTTTTCTTCGTTGACTATTTTGCAAAACGCCACCTAAAAATTATCCCGGGCGGCGTTTTTTAGGCACAGCGAGGATTCTTCTGGACTTCTTTATTATCCCGCGAAGTCAGAAAATGAGTGATACCCACAACGGCTATAAAGGGAATCCCCACCGCGGCTGCCAGTAACCAGCCGTTCACGGGGCCGCTTAAGGGCTAGAGATACCAGGGGGTGTTGAAAGTCATAATTTCAAAATGTCCATGGGGATTGGCCTTAAAGTGCTCTGGCGGGTCGGCCTCCCGCAAAACGCGGCCCTCGGGACTGTAAAGGATCAGTGGATGAGCGGCCCGGACGGCATACACCTCAATGGTGTTTTTCCCCATTGTTGGGTCGGGGCCGAGAATCTCTTTGTAACCTCCGTGGGCCGGGATATTCCAGGCTTTTAAAAAATTTCCGGCGATGTCGTAAATCTGCACCCGGTCAATGGCTTCCGTGAGCGCGGCCCGGCGGCCGTCCGGCAGCACCAGCACTTTGCTCTCCTTCGGCATGGGCCAATGCCAGGTTTCTGGGACAATAAATTCCGCGCTTATGGTGAAGAGCAAAACCACGAAGCCGAACCACATCACGGCTATGAAGGGTAGGACCGCCAACTCCTTCCAACCCATGCGGGGTATACGGCGTTTAGTGGCCCGGAGAAGGTACAATATCCCTAAAGCCATGACCAACAGAAACGGCCACACGACCAATCGAATGCCCAGCCCGCCGTCAATAAAACGCACCAGAAACAGCCCAACGACATACACTAT
>JAITVE010000392.1 GCA_031285975.1 Candidatus Adiutrix sp.
GCTTAGCAGCCAAGGCTCAATCTTATTCCATAAATCATCGGGTATGTCGTATCTGCTCATGAAGATATTTAAACATAATTACGCTTAAATGTATATCGCTTTTTGCAAAACAGCCCCTAATAGTTCGCCGCCGCCGAGACCACTTGGGTAATCCATTGGTTCAGGCTCAGGCCCTGCGCTTTGGCGGCCAGACCGGCCTGAGCGTATAGTTCAGGGTCAAGGCGCAGGGCGAACTTGCCGCCGGGCTTGCGGGGAGGGATGTCTTTTTCAGCGCACGCTTCCAGGAAGACACGCAGGGAAATCTCACCCTCGTGCCGGAGACTGGCGGGGTCTTTGGCGTAAAAGTCCGCCCCGCCGTTCAGGCCGAAAAACTCGCCGCGAAACATCTCAATTTCAGGGTCATAGGCGATAGTGGCCTTATAGCCGTCGTCAAATTCCATTACGTTCATCATGGCATTACTCCATTAGCTTCCAGCCAGTCGCGCAGATTGGCCACCGCGCCTTTATCCATATTGGGCGAGGGGTGCGGGCGGTGGAATACTCGCACTTGATTGAACAAATCTACTCTGATACGGGAACCGGCTGCTTCAATAATGTCCGCCCCCAGCGCGGTCAAGAGAGCTTCCACATCGTTCCAGCGGACATTGCCGCTGGCCGGGTGGGAGAAAATCAATGAAAGAGTTTTGGCGTGCTTCGCTTTCATGTCTAAATAATATCACATTTTGATATTGAGTCAAGACGCTTTTTGGAGGAATGCGCGTGACTCAAAATTGTTTAGACCGCCTACTGCGCCACATTGATTGCGCGATAGCGCAAAGATTGGGCAGAGCCCCATACTAATCTGGAATCTTAGCCTTCCAGTTCCAAACTCACGGGGCAATGGTCGCTGCCCATGAAATCGGGGTGGATGCTGGCTTCTTTGATTTTTTCGGTGAGGCGATTGGAGATGAGAAAATAATCAATCCGCCACCCGGCGTTATTGGCGCGGGCGTTAGCTCGCCAGCTCCACCAGGTGTAGGCCCCGGTTTGCCCGGGATGAAGGGAGCGGTAGGTATCGGTGAAACCGGCGTTGAGGAGCTCGGTGAGTTTAGCGCGTTCTTCATCAGTGAAGCCCGCGTTGCGGCGGTTGGTTTTGGGGTTTTTGAGGTCGATTTCTTCGTGGGCCACGTTGAGATCGCCGCAGATGACGACCGGCTTGCGGGCGTCAAGCTTCACCAGGTAGCCGCGGAAGGCGTCGTCCCAAACCATGCGGTAATCCAGCCGGGCCAACTCGGCGCGGGAGTTGGGGGTGTAGACGTTGACCAGGAAGTAGCGCTCGAACTCTAAAGTGATGGTGCGGCCTTCATGATCGTGCTCATCAATGCCCAGGCCGTAGGCTGCGGAGAGGGGCTGGGGGCGGCAAAAAACGGCGGTGCCGGAGTAGCCTTTTTTTTCGGCGCTTGACCAGTATTGCTGATAGCCGTCAAGCTCTACGGCGGCCTGGCCCTGCTCCATCTTGGTTTCCTGAAGGCAGAAAACGTCCGCGTCCAGGGCTTGGAACGTTTTCATGAACCCCTTGCCCAGGGTGGCTCGCAGGCCGTTGACGTTCCAGGAGACGAATTTCATCAGGCGTTGGTTCCGAAGGCCGGGCATTCCATTTTGGCGAAATGGAGGCCCTGTCGCAGGTAGGCGGCGCGGGGCCGCACCCCGGCCCGCTTGAGGGTGGAGAGGTATTCGGAGCGGCGGCCGGGCGCGTCAAAGGCCAGGGCCAGGCGGCCGCAATTGCCGTTGGCTTCGCGGGGGGTGGGGATGAGGCTGTAGTCCAGGCCGGAATTGTCCAGCACGTCTCCGCTTTGCACGAGGTCATGATCAGAGGAAAACGTGAAAACGATTTCCGCCGCCCGGCGGCTGTAGCTGCGCGCTTCGCCGCCGGTGAGGGTGGGCCCGAAGCCGGCCTTCATCATAAAATCATGCAATGCTGGAGTGGTGGACTTTAGCATGTGCTGAACCCGCAGCGGTCACACTTGCGGCAGGAGCCTTCGCGCCGCAGGGACAGTTCGTGGCATTCGGGGCAGAGGTCGTAGCCGCCGCGCTCGGCCGGGGGCTCGGCCATCTGGCCCTTGTTCAGGTATTCCTTGCGCAGCATCATCAGGCGGCCGATGGTCTGCGGCAGGCTGTTGCCCACCACGGGGCTCGCGGACATGCGGGTGCGCACGACGTAGCGCTCGCCCATGGAGACTTTGCACAAAACTTTCACGAAGCGGTCGAAGAGGCTGGGCACTTCCCGCAGGGCCACAGACAGGATCATGCCCAGGGCGGTGAAGATGGAGTTGATGGAGGCCCCCACATCTCCGGCGGAGACGAAGACTTCGCGGATGTTCTTCTGCTCGTCGTGGGTCAGGGTGATGTGGGCGGTGAGGTTGGCGCTCTTGGCGGTGAAGGTGGCGCCTTCGCGGTCGCCGCCCACGTCCGGGGCCGCCAGGTGGCGGTGTTCCGGGGCTGTGGACGGGGCCTCGGCCGAGGTGATGATGCCGTCCAGCGAGCCGTCGCGGTAGACGGTAAAGCCCTTGAGGCGCAAGTCCCGGCTTTCGATGATGAGGTTTTCGATATCTTCCGCCGTGGCTTCGCCGGGCAGGTTGATGGTTTTGGAGACCCCGGTGTGGCAGTGGTACTGAAAAGCGGCCAGCATGTTCAACTGCTCGCGGGGGCTCAGCTTGAGGGCGGTCTGGGCGGCGGCCCGCTGGTGGAAATCCGGAAATTTCTCAAAGAGATCGAGGAGTTCCACGGGCTGAAGGGTAAAATCCAGCCAGCCCTGGGCGCTGTCGCGCACCCGGCGT
>JAITVE010000393.1 GCA_031285975.1 Candidatus Adiutrix sp.
GGGTAGAGCTGGCCGTGATCGGCCATCACCGGGTCAACCACCACCAGGGTATCCGGCCCCTGAAATTCTTTTATGAAATTGACGACAATATCCACCTGACGGGCCGAACCCAAAAAGCCGCTGTAAATGGCGTCGAATTTTAAATCAAGCTCTTTCCAGTGCCGTATGATTTTGGGCAGTTCATCGGTCATGTCCAAAATGGTGAAATTGGGGAAGAGGGTGTGGCTGGACAAAACAGCCGTGGGCAGGGGCGAAACTTCAAAGCCCATGCTGGAAAGAATGGGAATGGCCACGGTTAATGAACAGCGGCCATAACCGCAGATGTCATGGATAGCCGCAATCCGGGGAAGTGGATTTTTCACTGACGAACTCCTTAATTTTTAAACAGAATGATATTTTTTTAAGATGGAAAGCTTATTCGTCCGGGGTTTTGCCGGAGGGAGCTTCTTTGGACGAAAAAGAGGCGGCAAAACCGATCAGGCCGACCAGGCCCAGAAGCAGGGTGAGGCTGCCGGAAAACACCAGCATGACGAAGATGTGCGGTTCATTCCGCTCAAAAGCTCCCCAAAGAACCCAGGCCCCCGCCGGTGTGAAGAACGCGGCGATCAAAGCCAGGATTATACGCACAACGGGGTGCTTGGTATTTACGCCCACATCCATAATAGAGAAAGGCCTGTCTTTCAAAAGTTCAGCCGACGGCTCTTTGCAGAAGCCGCCGGCCATTCAGACAATTTGCGGATGACGCAAAATGTTACTCTTCGGTCACCGTGATGGCATCGGCTTCGCAAGCCTCAACGCAGGATTCGCAACCGAGGCATTCGTCGGCGTTGACAGGCACGGCCTTGCCGCCTTTGATTTCATAAACATCAACCGGGCAAGCGTCTTTGCAGGCACCGTCGCCAGTGCATTTAGCGGCATCAACTTTAATGTCCCAACCCATGATAATAACCTCCCTAAAGTTTTTTACTGTTCATCAGGATCAAGCAATCACTGACAAGACTTGTTTTATGCCGGAAGCGTTTTGGGCCCCGGCCCGATATGGATCACACAACATCCATGAATCGATACACCTATATATAACCAACTTCCAGCCAATTTGCAAGTTTTTTATACGGGCCAAAGCGATTCTTATTCTCCCGTTATTTCCGGGGAAACCGGCTCCAGCGGCGTGTCGTCGGCTGGCGGCGTCAGGCCCTCCTCGGCCATTCTTCTGCGCAAAAGGGCCAGGGTCGTGTCATAGGCTTCCCGCCCCGGTTCCAGTTGGGCGGCCTTGTATATGTCGGCATAGGCTTCCATCAGTTTCCCCTGGTCCTCATAGACCCGCCCGCGAAAAAAATGGGCCTGGGGGTAGCCCGGCCACTGCCTTAGGGCCCGGGTGAAATCCACAATAGCCTCATCCAGTTCCTTGGCGTCGCGTTTGGCCTCGCCGCGCAGCAGATAGCTGATGGCCCGCTCGCGCCTAGTCAGCCCCCGCCGCTGGATAATGCTGGTGTAGCCTTTGATGGCCTCGGCATAATTGCCCCGGCGGTGGGCCAGGTAGGCCTCCTCCACCAGGGCAATGGGGGTGGTGCCGGCGGTCTCCGGCCCGCTGTCCATCTGGGCCGGCAGGGGGGCGGGCCTGACCAGCGCCATGGCGGCAAGCAACAGGGTGGCCCCAAGGGTTATTTTTAGGCTATGCGTCATTATCTTCACTCCTTCAGGGCAACAGTGAGGTGAGCACCATGACCAGGGGTATGACTATCAGGGTCAACAGGGTTGATAATGAGACAACGACCGAGGCGTACTGGCTGTCTGTGCGGTAATAGGCGGCCAGAACAACCGCGGAGGTGACCACGGGCAGCGAGGCCTGAACAATGAAAACGCGGGTCATCAGGGGCGGCAGCTCCACAAAGCGCGTTATTAAAATTATGGTGGCCGGACTGACGACGAAGCGGCCGAACAGCAGCATCAGCACATCGCGGTCTATCTTTATCTGGCGGAATTTGACCCCGGCCAGGGTGATGCCGATGAACAGAATGGCCAGCGGCGTGGTCATCGCGCCGATGTAGCCGGCGGTATCCATGAGAAACTTGGGGAGCCTGATGCCCAGCATGACCAGGCTCACGCCCAGGGCGAAGGCCAGAAGGGGGGGCGAAACGATTCTTTTCAGGGTGCTTTTGCTGAAAACCTTTTCCTGACCCCTGTCGCCATCCCGGCTGATCAGGTAATTGCCCAAAGTCCAGAAAAAAGTGGTGTTGGCGAAGAAATACAAAAGCACATAGGGGATGGCTGCTTCGCCAAACAGGGCGATATTGATCGGCAGGCCGATAAATATGGTGTTGGATGAATACACGCCCACCGTGAAAACACCTTTGCGCCCTTCCGGTTTTTTCATAAATTTCGACATCAGGTGGCCGATGAGGCAGGTCAGGGCGATGGAGACGGCAGGCACGGCCGAACCGTAAATAAGGTGCACCCGGTCGTCATGGCTGAAGGTTTTCACAACATTGTGGACCAGGTC
>JAITVE010000034.1 GCA_031285975.1 Candidatus Adiutrix sp.
GGTCGGCGAACCGTAGTCGATAATGAGTATTTTATGAGCGGCCATGTGTACCTCGGACTCTCTTCCAGAGCGGTGTATTATTAACTGTTGAAGCCGCCATATCGCGGCTTGTGTTTTGCTTTTCCATGCGCTACCATACAGTCTGATATGATAATTGACAAAGGCACGAAAATCAAGCGTTTCTTGGTGTGACCCTAACGGGGCCTGAGAGGCCCGGAGAGGTGTAATTATGAAGGAAGTTCTGGAGTTTTTGAAGAGCAACAAGCCCTTTTATCTGGCGACGATGGATGGCGACCAGGCCAGGGTTCGGCCGCTGGGCTTTGTGATGGAGTATGACGGCAAAATTTTCTTCGGCGTCGGCAACCATAAAAATGTCTACCGGCAGCTCAAAGCCAGCCCCAAAGTGGAAATCAGCGGCACCGACCCGGAATCCAACTGGGTCAGGATCACCGGGCGGGCCGTGTTCGACGAACGGCCGGAAGTCATTGAAGCGGCTTTCACCGCCATGCCGCAGCTCAAAAACATCTACAACGACCCCAAGGCCTTCCAAATCGCCCCCTTTTATCTGGCGGACGCCGAGGCCGGGTTCTTCGACATGAAGGGCGGGGCCAGAACCGTTAAGCCCTGAGGCGGGACGGGGCACCATTGAGCGGGGCGCGGCATTGCCGCGCCCCGCTCGCTCCATGCCGTCACGGTATTACACTCCCACCCCCGCCCCCAACAGAAAAATCTTGAAATTACGGCCGCTGACTGTTACATTGGTGAATCGGCCTTTTTATGGGGCGCTTAACAAAACCAAGAGGGGCTTTCGGCTTCGCGCAGGTAGCGCAAGACCGGAGCCGTGGGAGGATAGCATGGCCAAAGCGGCGAAAAAAGCAAAAAAGATTGTCCTGGCCTATTCGGGCGGGCTGGATACTTCCATCATCCTGAAATGGCTGCGCGAAGATTACGGCGCGGATGAAGTCATTGCCTTCACCGCCGACGTGGGCCAGGGCGACGAACTGGACGGGCTGGAGGAAAAGGCCCTGAAAACCGGCGCTTCCAAGCTCTATGTGCGCGACCTTCAGGAAGAATTCGTGCGCGATTTCGTCTTCCCGGCCATCCGGGCCAACGCCGTGTATGAGGGGCAGTATTTGCTGGGCACCTCCCTGGCCCGCCCGGTCATCGCCAAGCACATGGTGGAAATAGCCCGGGCCGAAGGGGCCGACGCGGTGGCCCACGGGGCCACCGGCAAGGGCAACGACCAGGTGCGCTTTGAGCTCACCACCATGGCCCTGGACAAAGACCTCAAAACCATCGCCCCCTGGCGGGACTGGGACTTGACCTCCCGCACCGACCTGATTAATTTCGCGGAAAAGCACAACATTCCCATCCCGGTGTCCAAGGCCAAACCCTATTCCACCGACCGCAACCTTTTGCACATCAGCTTTGAGGGCGGCATTCTGGAAGACCCCTGGCAGGAGCCGCAGGAAGATATGTTCCTCCTGTCCGTCTCCCCGGAAAAGGCCCCGGACAAGCCCACCTATATTGAGATTGAGTTTGAAAAGGGCGACGCCGTGGCCGTGGACGGGAAGCGCATGAGCCCCGCCGTTCTGCTGGCGCACCTGAACAAAGTGGCCGGGGCCAACGGCATTGGCCGAATCGACCTGGTGGAGAGCCGCTATGTGGGCATGAAGTGCCGGGGCGTGTATGAAACGCCGGGCGGCACCATTCTGCACCTGGCCCACCGCAACCTCGAGACCCTGACCCTCGACCGTGAAGTCATCAACCTCAAGGACAGCCTGACTCCCAAATACGCCACCCTGGTCTACAACGGCTACTGGTACGCGCCGGAACGGGAAGCCTTGCAGGCCATGATCGACCAGACCCAGGAACTGGTGGACGGCGTGGTGCGCCTGAAACTCTACAAGGGCAACTGCATTGTGGTGGGCCGCAAGTCGCCTCACTCGCTCTACCACGACGCTTACGCCACCTTCGAGACCGACGGCGTGTATGACCAGAGCGACGCGGCGGGCTTCATCCACTGCCTGGGGCTGCGCCTGCGCATCCGCAAGCTCTTAAGAGGCTGAGGCGTGGCCGCTTCCTCAAAAAAAGCTGAGGCGAAGTTATGGGGCGGGCGCTTTTCCGGCGGCACTGACGAACTGCTAGAAAAGCTCTCGGCCTCGGTGCAATTCGACTGCCGCCTGGCCCCCTACGACATCGCCGGGAGCCAGGCCCACGCCCGGATGCTGGGGGCCGTCGGCCTGGTGAGCCCGGCTGAGAGCAAGGCCATGGTCAAGGGGCTTGACCAGTTGCGGAAAAAAGTCGAGAGCGGCGAGTTCCCCTGGGACGCCAAGCTGGAAGACGTGCACATGAATTTAGAGCGGGCCCTCACCGAGCTTATCGGCCCCGCCGGGGAAAAGCTCCACACCGCCCGCAGCCGCAACGACCAAGTGGCCCTGGACACCCGCCTCTACCTGCGGGACATGGCCAACCTGGTGGGGGCCGAACTGCGCGGCCTGCGCCAGGCCTTGACGGATAAGGCCGCCCAGGTTAAAGACGCGCCCATGCCCGGCTACACCCACCTGCAGCGGGCCCAGCCGGTGCTGGTGGCCCACCACCTCTTGGCCTACTATCAAATGCTGAGCCGTGACCAGGAACGTTTGGGCGATTTAGCGAAACGTTTGGACTACATGCCCCTGGGCAGCGGGGCCCTCTCCGGCACGGGGCTGCCCATCGACCCGGCCCTGGTGGCCAAGGAACTTGGCTTCAGCCGCCTGTCGGAAAACAGCCTCGACGCGGTGGCCAGCCGCGACCATTTGCTGGAATTCCTGTCCTTCGGGGCTATCCTCATGGTTCACCTGTCGCGCCTGGCCGAAGACCTTATCCTGTGGTGCTCCCAGGAATTCGCCTTTGCCGAGTTGCCCGACGGCCTGTCCACGGGCAGTTCCATGATGCCGCAGAAAAAAAACCCCGATGGGGCCGAACTGACGCGGGGCAAGAGCGGCCGGGTCATCGGCCATTTGATGGCCCTCTTG
>JAITVE010000041.1 GCA_031285975.1 Candidatus Adiutrix sp.
GCGGACAGCCGGGTCAAGGTGGTGACCTTGAGCAGAAACCGCGGTCAGCATATCGCTATTTCCGCCGGTCTGGATTATGCCGTCGGCGACTATGTGGCCGTCATGGACTGCGACCTGCAAGACCCGCCGGAAGAATTAAGGAAGTTGTATACCCACCTGATAGATGGCGGCTATGACGCTGTGTTTGGGGTGCGGGCTCATCGGCAGGACAAATGGCTGAAACGCTTCAAGGCCAACTGTTATCACGCTGTTTTTCGGCGCATTGCCCAGGAAGCGGTCAAGACCGAATGTGACCACGCCAATTTTTCCGTAATCACCCGCCAGACCGCCGGGCATTACCGGCTGTTCAAGGAACGTAACCGGTCGTATTCCGAGTTGGTGAAGCACCTCACCGGCAACGTCGGCTTTCTGGACGTCAGGCACGACGCCCGCCATTCAGGGAGCAGTTCCTATTCTTTACGCCGGTATATCAACGCCGGGGTGGCGTTTATTCTGGGCAGTTCCAACCGGCCGCTGATAGTTTCCATCTATTGCGCCTTCATATCGTTTTTTATCGCCCTGCTCTTTGGGCTGAGGGTCGCCTATAACTATTTCATATATGGCACGTCAGTGCCGGGGTGGAGCAGCCTGGCGATGCTAACTTGTTTTTTCGCCGGCTTGCAAATGTTGCTGTTAGGGATTTTAGGGCTTTACATTGGTGCCGTTTTTAACGAGAGTAAAAGGCGCCCGCTGTATTTGGTGAGTAAAACGCAAAATCTGATGGATAAAGAAAAATGACCATGTCGATAAAAGAGCGTGTTTTATCATTTTCTAAGGCGTACAGCTTGTTCCAAAGACTGCTGGCCAGGCCCGGGGTTGACGTTGTCTCGGACAGCCTGAAAATAGCAAGCGGCTGCAAAATATTGGATATCGGCTGCGGCCCGGCCACGGTGGTTGAGCGTCTCCCCGACTCGGTTGAATATTGCGGGTTCGACCCCTCGGAACAATATATTGAGACGGCCCGATTACGCTACGGCGGGCGGCCCCTGCATTCCTTTCAGGTTCAAGGGATTGATGAGGCCGATTTGGGTGAGAAAAATGGCTATTTCGACTTGGTAATGGCCTTGGGCGTTGTGCATCATCTCAATGACGAGCAAGCCGCGAAACTTTTCAAATTGGCTGAAGTTGCCCTCAAGCCGGGGGGGCAGTTTTTTTCTATTGACCCCGTTTTTATCTCAAACCAGCACCCGATAGCCAAATGGCTGGCGTCCATGGATCGTGGAAAGTATGTTCGAACGCCGGAGCACTATAAAAATCTGGCCGAAACGTCTTTCGGCGGCCCGGCGGAACAGCGTATCCGCAGTGATGCTTTGCGGTTGCCATATAACCATTTAATTATGAAAATAGTGAAATAATATTATGGGAAAAGTATTTCTGGCCGCTTCCATTGCCAGCGGCGTCATAAGCCAGCTCCTCATCAAGTGGCGCATTGACGCCATAACCGCTGGCGCAGACATTCCGCAGGCCTGGAGTATCAAAATTCCTTGGCTGGTTATCAATGTATTGTTTGACCGCTTTATTATCCTGAGCATGTTCCTCACATTTTTAGCCGGTGTTTTGTGGATGGCCACCCTGAGCAAGCTCGAAATAAGTTTTGCTTATCCGTTTACAAGCCTCACATATGTACTGGTTTTGGCCGCATCCTGCTTTCTTTTCGGCGAACCTCTCAATGGGTATAAAATTGTGGGGGCTCTTGTGGTCATAGCTGGGCTTATTATTGCGAGTCAAGGTTAAAGCGGGGTGCCCAACGTGAGTTCTTCCTGGACAGAGGGCCTTTGCCCCAGGCTGAAAATTTTTATCCAAACACCGGCTGTTGCGGGTTGCTGGGCGGTGGGCTTGTGCTGGCTGTTTTGCTTCGGTCTCTGGGAGCCGGTGTACCTGACGAATGACGACGCAACCATGCGGGGCATCCTGTCCGGGACTCACTTCCCCGGCGTCGGGCCATCTGAATTCACTTTATATATATCAACGGTGTTGGGCGTTTTTATAAAGGCCTTGTATTTGCATTGGCCCGGCAGCAATTGCTATGAGATATTCTTTTATCTGATTTTAAGCAGTTCGGTCTGGGTCAGCATATATACGTTAGCTAGGGTTGCCCGGCAGGCTGACTATAAATACTCTATTGTGATTTTGTTGGTCTTGCCGTGTATTCTCTCGGTGCCGTTTCTTGGCCGTCAGTTCACCATGGTTTGCGCGTTAGCGGCAGGCAGCGGCCTTGTGGTTTTTTATTCACTTTTTAATACGCCCCTGACCTCCCCCGCCACGTGGCTGGCCAAAGGGCTGTATGTGATCTTCGCTCTTTGGCTGAGTTCCCTGATTCGATTTGACGCCGCCCTTACTTACGGCCTGGTCGGCGGCTTATATTTGCTGCCCTTGCTGCCCTGGCGCAAGGCAAAAAAAATACTGGCGCTTGCCGTGGTCGCCGGATTGGCGCTATTCGCGGTTCTGGGAACAGAACATATTAATCAGACGATGATTAAAAACAACCCCGACTGGCAATACCGCAAAGATATGAACCGCTATGTGACCAGCATAACCAACGATTCCGTTTTTGCGAACACTGAAAATTTGGGCCCAGCATGGCGACTGGTAGCTAAGAATAATATCTCGTTCTCCGGCGAAAATGACGGGTTTCATTTTGGAAAAGAGTATTTCAGGCTTTTTCTTCAGTATGCTCTGATCGGTGAGATCAACGTCAGCAATCCCTCAAATATGGCCAAGGTCAGCGCAAAACTCGCTCCGCTGCTCAGCAATAAGGCCAACAGCAGTTTGTGGCCATTTCTTCATCACGGGGTTCCTATAGATAGGCTATCCAATTACTTATGGATATTGCTGCCCGTATTGCTCATTTTCCGAAATAAAAAGGTCTGGGGCCTGGCGATGTATTTCGCGGTCTGCTTTTGCATTGTCTCTGCCGCGATCAGTTTCCATTACCGCCCCGTGCCGTACCGATTGTGGTATGGATATTCGGCTTTGTTTTTTTTGATATTGGTCTCTTATGTCGGCGCGAATTATACCTCCATCCAGGAGGCTCTATTTCCCGTGCCAGGCTCAAAAAATATCACCCTGGGTACAGCCGCCGCGCTTCTCATCGTAGCCTCGCTGGGCGCCAGCTATAGCCTGGTACATAAACAGCAGCAGTATTCACACCTGCTCTTGCGCTCTAACAATGCGATAGAGAAAGATATCCAACGGTTGCGCTTTGATAAAGAGTTACTGTATATAATTGACGGCATCACGTATTTTTTTAGCACAGCCCCGTTGCGGCCGGATCCCTGGCACAACGCCTCTATAAAACGGATAATTCTTACCACCACTATTCTTGACCCCAGCCATCATGGCGTGTTGAAACGCTATGATATTCCGTTGCAAAATACAATGCAATATATAGGTACTCATAAAGACGTGCGCTTTTTATTTGCGCATAAGTTAACAGGCATGAACTTCTTTATCCCGTACTGGGGCCCCTTTAGTTCCATAGCCGCTTTTCTGCGTGAGCGGCATGGTCTTGAAATTGGGGCCGAGGATGTCGCCGGGGTTGAAACTGAGGAACTGGCTGTTATGCAACTCGTGCCGCTTAACGCGAACGGCACCGATAACAGCGGGAAATAACCACTCATCAAAAAAGGATTTGCACGGATCAAAACATCATCGCTTCAACTACGGCAATCATTGCCGAGATTATTGCTTGTGCACAAAATGGTACTGATGGATGGGCCGACTGGCAATTGCATTAGGGCATGTTTACGCAACCTAAGGGCTTGTATTATCAGTGTAAAAAGCACGAAAGCAGGCGCGGCAACCAAATGAATCTTTGTGTTCCAGCCTCCACGTGATTTGCCGAGGCTTTGCTGGCCGTTTTTTCAGAGTGCCTGTTCCATCCGGGTGCACCTTGGCACAGGTGCTGTCCAAACGACAGGCCGCTGGCATCAATTTCAATGAATTGCATCTGCTGTAAAAGGATAAACAGCTTTATCCCATCCGGGCGCGATACTCATTCAAGGTATTGGTCAAACTTTGCCCGGAATCTTTTAACGCGGCGGCGACGTCCGGCTCTGTCCAGGGGGGTTGGAAGCCGATTTCGCGGCGGGCGGAATCTTTTTCATCGCCGGGTTCGGGGGTGATTTTGGCGGAGAGGTGGGTGTCGTCGCCCATGAAGGCCAAGAGGCGGCGGGCTTTTTTCCGGCTCTCATTGGCGCGCTGCATGGCTTCCAAAAGGAACAGGGTATGGCGGGGGCTGGAGGGGTTCCAGACTTCCCAGCCGTCCACGTCCAGGCCGGACAGGAGGATGGGCCAGAACAGCGGGGGGTGCGGAATGATCACCCCCGCGCCCAGGGAGCGGTCCTCCTCAATGACTTCCTGCGGCGAAAAGAATTTTTCGGGGCGCAGGTCGGCCTTGACGATTTTCTTGACGGCTTTGGCGAAGATAACCGCCTGACCGAGGAGGTCGGCCTGCTTCGGCGGGGTGCTGGCGGCCATGAAGTCCGGCAGCAGGCGGTTTTTCAGCATTTCGTCACGGGGGCCGCCGAGAATGCCGGACTGCTCGATGAGAGCCCGCAGCCGCACCGCGTAAAAACGGGCCATCGCTATGCCTTCATCGCTGAGGGAGCATTGCAGGTCGGCCTGGGCCTTCCGCACGGCTTTGTCCGGCTCGGCCAGGCGGGCGAGGATATCCATCAGCTGACGGGCGCGATAATTATAGGTGTGCTCCATCATGCCCAAAAAAGCCGAGGCCCGGGCCAGCCGTGAGGCCGGAAGGTGAATCAGCAGTTGCACCTTCTGCCCGTAGCGGCGGTCGTAAACATCGGCTTCCACCCCGGCCCAGGGGCCGAGGCTCATGACTTTGTTGTGCTGGGTGGGGATGGCCAGAAAATTCTCCGCGTGGGGGAAAGCCAGGTTCAGCCGCGTCTGGATGAGCTCCAGGGGGGCCCACTCCGGGTGCCAGTGCACGGCCAGATATTCGCGGGCCTCCGGGGCGGTGCGTCCGGGGCGGGCGGCCAGGGCTTTGGCCTCCTCGCTCAGTTCCACGGAGGTGAGTTGGTTGAAGCGGCGCCAGTCGTCGCCGCCGATGCCTTGCGCGGCCGCGTCCAGGCTGAATGGATCCGCCGCCATGGTCAGCCCGCGTCCGCAGGGGCCTGGGCCTCGCGCTGCTGATATTCCATGATACCCTTCAGATTGTTGCCGATGAAGTAGCGGTGCCGCCAGAGATCGGCCGGGGGGATGTCGGCTTCGGGCAGGTAATAGGGGTCGTGCACGAACATGGCGTCGGTGAGGCGGGTGAGGTAGGCGGCGAAATCCTCGCCCTCACGCTGGGCCCATTCCGGGCGGCGCAGGAATTCGTCCCAGAAGGCCAACTGCTCTACGCGGGCGGTGAGGCACTCGTAGAGCGGAATGGGATAATGGGTGTGGCCGAAATAGGCCGGAGCGTCGGGCTCGGCCTGGAGTAAAGCCACGGAGGCCAGGGTCACGTCCGGGAAAAAGCGGGGCGGGGTGGAGGGCGACAGGCAGAGCTTGCCCTTGATGATTTCCGGGCAGCCAGCGGCCTCCCCGGCGAAGAGGGTCTCGCCCAGGCGAAAGCTCAGGTGGTGCGGCGCGTGGCCGGGGGTCTCGATGATGCGCAGGCCGGGAATGTCGCACTCGGTGTGGGGGATGAGGCGGGCGGCCTCCATGGGCGTGGGCTGGCCGTACATGGCCCCGACCCGCTCGCCCATAACCTCGTTGGTGCCCGCCCACAGGCGCTCCGGGGCGACCAGGTGAGGCAGCCCCTTGGCGTGGGTCAGGATTTTCACCCCCGGCCAGGCGCGGACGATATCGCCGAGGCCCCCGGCGTGATCCAGGTGAATATGGGTCAGGAGCACGTAATCCAGGGGGCGGCTGCCCAGGCGGCTTTTCAGCCGCTCCGCCAGGGTGGGCCCGCCGCTGCCGACCCCGCAGTCCACCAAAAACATCCGGCCCCCGTGCTCGGTGAGCCAGCCGCCGAACATGTCCCCGAATTCGGGCAGGCTCGGGGTTCCGTGTACAAATTCAACCTGTGTCATGGACGCTATCCTCATAATGAAAACTTCGGACGGTAAACCGCGCCCATTATAGCACACGCCGCCGCCCCGGCCAAATATTGCCGTGCGGTTATTGCGCCGCCGCGTTTTGGGCGTTGTTCAGAACCGTGTTCCAGATGCTCAGCAGTTCCGGGTAGTTCTTCAGTGGGTCTTGATCCGTGCGGCTGGGAGTCCACATGGACATACGCAGCGGTGGCACTTTTGTGTTCCGACGATTGTCTTCGACCCACTCAAAATCGATTGACGGCACATCGCCGCCGGTATTGGCCGGGCCAGGCCGAACCACCGTAACCAGTTCATAGCCGTCACGCCCAGCCACGGCTCTCGGCCTGAAGGCGACAAAAGGCAGACAGTCGCAAGCTGTCATCATCTCCTGGCTGTAGTTGTAAATACCACTTAGGAGTACGTCTTCCACCCTATCAATTTTGCGAACCGCAAAGATGGGTGAAGAACTAATGATAAAACTTGCAATTTTGCGTTCATCTTGGAAAGAGACGACAAATCCGGGATTTGCCGGACTGGAGGCTGTATCTATCTCGCCGAAGCGCGTTTTGAAAGTGGAGCTATTGATGGCGGCTCTGCTGTCGATCCATCGGTAGGTAGCGAGGTAGCTTTTTACGGCTTCCAAAAATTCTTTGATTTTCGCGTCTTTTAATGGCTCATCAATGGGAACGTCAAAATCGCGCCTGGAAAAACCTCCACTGAAAGCCAAATAGCCAAGTGGAAATTTTAAATCGAGATATAACTCCATACTGTACGGTTTAGGTGGGGTGCCATCTTTTGTAGGACGATCGTCATCAAAATTGATAAATGAAAGCATCTTGGCCGGCGACTCAAAGGCGTCTCCCAGAGCTTCTTCTTTTCTTTGATCCAAGGAGGTCATTCTCCTTCTCTCAAATCGCTTTTGAAAATTTTCCAGAAATATCTTCTCGCCATTTGCGGGGTCATCAAAAGGCTCTTCATGAAGAATTATATCCTGCGCACCACCAGGCTGAAAAGTCCAGGGCAGTTGGACGGCATAGTGGTGCAATGACATAGATTCTGGCATATTGAAAACCATATGACCAATGTGATAGGGAACCAGTTTCAGCCCCTCCTCCCCCGCCGGTTCCGCTTCGGCGGCGGGCAGTTGGGCGGCGGGCAGGGTGATGGTGAGCAGAAACAGCAACAGAGCCATAAGTTTTCTTGAAAGCATGGGCCGCTCCTCGTAAATAGGGATGGTGATATTTTCGGTGCTGAACAGGCCATAGTATACCAAAACCAGCTACATTAATAAACGGGGCCTGCGGACGCTCGACAAAGTAAAGGCCTGACGCGGCCCCGAGGCCCTACCCAGCCAGCCAGTGCGCCAACACTCCGGCCAGCGAGCCCAAAATGACGGCGTTGGCGGTGATTATCGGGAGCGGCTTTTTGTCGTCATGCCCCACGTGGATGAGCATAGGCAGCATCAGGGCCAGGCCCAAGACGCCGCCTTGCAGCCACCAGGGGAGGCCGGGAATGCGGGTATGAAAAATCACCACCGTCATGACAAAATAGTGGATGAAGGCCGCGACAATCGTATAGCGCGGCAGTTTCTGCTTGAGCATGGGCAGTATATCGACCACTCCAATGCCGAGTCCCGCTAAAACGGAGAGCGTCAAGGTACTCATTCTTTTCCCTACTTCAAAAAATCCGGCCGCGTGCTTAGTGCGCCGCCGCGTTTTGGGCGTTGTTCAGAACCGTGTTCCAGAGGTTCAGCAGTTCCGGGTAGTTTTGCAAGGGGGCGTTATCCGGGGCGTCTGGCGCCAGTATGGAAATGTTCAGCGGCGGCCTTTTTGAGTCCGGGCGTTTGGTTTCGACCCACTCAAAATTGACTAAAAAGATATCATTGAGCGACGGTACACCGTCGCTGGCGTACCCCGGGCCAGGTCGGGCGCACTATAATCAGTTCATAGCCGTCAAGCCCGGCCACGGCCCTCGGCCTGAAGCTGACAAAAGGCAGGCAGTCGCAAGCCTTCATCTCGTCCTCTCTGTAGCTGCCAATCCCCGCCCGGAGCAAGCTTTCCCTATCATGAGAAAAAGACGCAAGCGTGTGAGGCCAGCTATTTATATACAGGAAGGCCGTTTCGCGCTCATTTTGAAAATAGACGGAAAAACCGGGCACCGCCGGAATGGAGGCCATGTCTATTTCACCAAAACGCGTTTTGAAGGCGGCGCTATTGGCAGCAATTCCGCCGCCAGTCCATCGGTAGGCCGCGAGGCAGGTTTTCACAGCTTCCAGAAATTCTTTAATTTTCGCGTCTTTCAGCGCTTCGTCAAAGGACGCGCGCGCCTTGGTATCATCGAAATGTGCGCTGAACACCAAATAGCCCAGCGGAAATTTCACATAAAGATACAGCGCGAGAGCATCAGCGTTGGGCGAGGCGGCGTCTGGCGCGGATTGTTGATAAAAAGTGGATATTGAAAGCATTTTGGCCGGATAATCAAAGATATTGTCCAGCGTTTCTTCTTTCTTTTGCTCTAAACGCCCTTTCCTCGACTTGGCCTTGAGGCGCTTTCGAAAATCGTCCAAAAATATTTTTTCGCCGTCTGCGGGATCGTCAAAGCGCCTTTCAGTAAAAGTGAAGTATTGCGACGAATTGTGCTGAAAAGCCCAGGGCGGTTGAAAGACATAGAGGCCTAGGGCCATAGATTCGGGCACCTGGAAGACCATATGCCCGGCAGGATAGGGGACAAGTTTCAGCCCCGCTTCCCCCGCCGGCGCCGCCTCGGCGGCGGATGGCTGGGCGGCAACGAGGGCGGCGGTCAGCAGAAACAGCAACAAAACTATAGGCTTTTTGGGGGACATGTGCCGTTCCTCGCAAATATAGATGGTGGGGGGAATGCTGAACTGCCCCCAGTATACCAAAAGCGGCTCTGGGTCTCAAGGATTTCTGCATCACTTCGGGGGCAGGAACAAGAAGAGCGCGGCGAGGGGCCTGGTTGGCACAATCACACGCCGCTGGCAATGGATACCGGCTTGCGCCGGTATGACGGGGCGGGGTTCGCGTTTGAGGCGGGGTTTTCCAAATAAGCTGGCTCTGGCCAATCACAGCCCGTGGTTAATCAGCCCCCACAGCCGCTCGGTTTCAGCTTCCTGGCGGGCCGCTTCGCCGGGGCTTTTTTCGTGGTCATAGCCTATCAAATGCAAAAGGCCATGGACGAGGTAGAAGTAGAACATTTCGCCGTCGGTGTAGCCCAAAGGCGGGGCTTCGCGCTGGATGGTCTCGGCGGAGATGACGATATCGCCCAAAACGCGGGGGGCTCCGGGAAGGGGTTCGCCCTCTTCCATAGCGAAGGCCAGCACGTTCGTGGCCTTGTCCACGCCCCGGTATTGGCGGTTAATGTCCCGGATGCTTTCGTCGCCGGTGACGGTGACGGACAGGTCGGCCTCGCTGAGGCCAAGCTCTTTCAGCAGCCTGGCGAGGCGGCGGCGGATATTCGCGCTCTTAATGGGGAGCGCTTTTTGACGGTTCGACAGGTAGATGGCCATAAATTTCCTTGGGCATATCGCCTTTGAGCCCCGGCTGGCGGGCTTCTTTTTTCTCGTCAGCTGCGGGTTCGCCCGCTTTTTTTGTGCCGGGATAGGCCACCCGGTGGTGGTAGATGCCGATGAGAATGGTGGTAAAGGTGTTGATGACCTCAGATATTTCTTTGGTCTGGAGGTCGCAGTCGTCCAACTGGCCGTCGTTGAAAATCTGGTTCACCAGCTGGCGAACCATGTTTTTTATCTTCACCGGGGTGGGCTCGGAGAGCGAACGGGTGGCCGCTTCGCAGATGTCCGCCAGCATGACCAGCCCGGCCTCTTTGCCGCGCGGGCGCGGGCCGGGATAGCGGTAGTCGCCTTCGTTGACCTCGGGCTGGCCCTCCTGCCGCTGCTCTTTGGCTTTGTGGTAGAAGAAGGACATCAGGCTGGTGCCATGGTGCTGCTCAATGATGTCCACAATGCCCTGCGGCAGGCCGTGGGCGCGGGCCAGTTCCACGCCGTCGCGCACGTGGCCGATGAGGATCAGCGCGCTCATGGAGGGTGCCAGGGTGTCGTGGCGGTTCTCGCCGGTCTGGTTCTCCACGAAATACAGGGGCTTCTTCATCTTGCCGATGTCGTGGTAATAGGCCCCGACTTTGGCCAGGTGCGGGTTGGCCCCGATGCACTCGGCGGCGGCTTCCACCATGGCCCCGACAATCACCGAGTGGTGGTAGGTGCCGGGGGCCGAGAGCATCAGCTCCCGCAGCACGGGGCGGTCAAGGTTGCCGAGTTCCAGCATCTTCAGGTTGGTGTTGAAGCCGAAGGCCGCTTCAATCAAGGGGATGAGCCCGCTGGCGATGATGCCCGACAAAACGCCCGAGGCCGCCGCCGCGCAGAAGCTGTTCAGCGCCTGGCGGCTCCAGGGCTGGTCGGTTAAGAGCAAAAGGCCCAGAAGGGTCAGGCAGTTGACCACCATCACCCAGAAGGAGGCCGGGATGAGGTGCCCCCGCTCGTTCATGTTCCTCAAGCACCAGGTGGCGGCAATGGCCCCGTTGTAGCAGTAGAGGAAAGCCAAAAAGCGGCTGTCGTCGGGCGTCACCACCGCGGCGGCGACGGCGGCGAACAGGGCCATGAAAGCCGCTTTGCGCAGGCCGAAAAAAATGGCGATGACCATGGCCGCCGTGGAGATGGGCATGGCGTAAAAAAAGGTGTGGTTTTCGAGGAAATCAAAATCCCCGGCCAGGGCGGTGCCGAACATCTGGGCGCTGTGGGCCAAAAGGGCCACCATCACCAGAATCATCGTCCACAGGATTTGCTCCTTGAACGGCAGGGGCCGGAACTGGCGTTTCGCGTCCAGGTGCACCAGCACCAGGGCCGCGCTGAAAAAGACGAACAGGGTGACGAACAGCCCGGCGAAGCGCAGAATCCATTCGTAAACCCCGGAGGAATTGTTCAGCAGGCGGATTTTTTCCGCCGCGTCCGGCCCGATGACCGAGCCCTCCCGCACGATGACCTCGCCGTCCCGCACGTTGAAATACACGGTGGGGGAGGCGTTTTTGGCCTCGGCCACCCGCCGCTCGGTTTCCGTTAGGTCGGGGTGGAGGTTGGGGCGGATCAGGCCCTTGGCCAGGGCGGCCACCTGGGTAGCGTCCTCTGGGGAGAGGCGGCCCCACAGGGATCTGGAGCGCAGGTCGATGAAGCGGGCGGCGGAGTTCCTGTCCAGAAGACCGGCGGCGCTGGGCAGGGTGTATTCCCGCCGGGAAGATACGGGGATGATGGAAATGGCCTGCAAACCCGGCAGGGGCGCGGGGCGGTCTAACAGCCCCTGGCCCATCACGGCCATGGCCAGGCCCATGGTGGGCTGTTCGGCCTCCGGGCCGAAACGCCGCCGCAGCAGGAAGTTCCAGGAATTTTCATCGGCGGGGGCGCGGAAGGTTTCGGCAAAATCGGCCTTCAAATTTTCGAGGGCCGCGTTGAAGCGGCTCACCTGCTCCGCGTTCTGGGGGGCCGGGGCGGCGAAGAGCTCCCGGCCCCGGCGGAACAGGGCCCCGGCGTCCGCCGCCAGGGTGTCGCCCAGGGTGTCGTCCAGGGAGAGCACCGGCGGCACCAGGGCGGCGGCCCGTTCGCGCTGCATCGCCGTGGCTTCCCGGTCTTCCGCCCGGAAGGCCCGGTCGGCCCGGATGGTGTATTCGGCCACGTCGTTGACCTGGTAATTCACGGGGGCCGGGGACGACAAGAGCACCAGCACGGCGGTCATGAGCCCCAGCAAAATAGCCTGGGAGGCGGTGTCCCGGCTGCACACCCGGCGCAGCTTTTGGCGCAGGGCGCGGAAGCCCGGGCGTTTGGCCGCCGGGTGCCGGGAAGACAGGGCCTTGGTCATTTCAGTGTGTCTGGAAGCCATTAAGCTGTCCTTTTATGGTGCGTCTGGTTAGCCGCCCGGTCATAGGCTTCGATGATGCGCCTGACCAGCCGGTGGCGCACCACGTCCGCCGCGCCGAAGCGGCAGAAGGCGATGCCCTCGACCCCGTCGAGCACGCTCACCGCTTCGGCCAGGCCCAGGGGCTGGCCGCCGGGGAGGTCGCTCTGGTCGGGGTCGCCGGTCACCACGGCCCGCGAGCCGGGCCCCAGGCGGGTGAGGAACATTTTCATCTGCTCACGGGTGCAGTTCTGGGCTTCGTCCAAAATCACAAAAGCCTCGCTCAGGGTGCGCCCGCGCATGAAGGCCAGGGGGGCCACCTCGATGACCCGCCGCTCGGTCAGCTTGACGTATTTTTCATAGGGTATCAAATCGTCCAGCGCGTCGTAGAGGGGCCGCAGATAGGGATTGATTTTTTCGGCCAGATCGCCCGGCAGAAAGCCCAGCCGCTCCCCGGCCTCCACCGCCGGGCGGGTGATGATAATGCGCGAAACTTTGCCCTCGCCCAGGGCGGCCACGGCCGCGGCCACCGCCAGATAGGTTTTGCCGGTGCCCGCCGGGCCCAGGCCGAACACCAAATCGTGCCCGGCCATGGCCGACAGGTAGGCCCGCTGGGAGGGCGTTTTGGCCGCCACCCGCCGCCGGGCCAGGGAACTGTCGAGCATCGGGCGGGTGTATTCGGCGAGGTCAAGCTCGGGATTATTCCAGGCCAAATTCAGCAAGCACTCGGTATCCCACTCCGAGGGGTTTCCCCCCTCCGCCGCCAAAGCGGTCAGCGCGGCGATGACTTTTTCAGCGGCCAGCACTTTCTCGCGGGGGCCCTCCCCCACCGTGACTGCCGCCCCGCGCTGCCCGATGCCCAGTCCCAGCAGCTTCCCCAGCAGTTTCAGGTTGGCCGAGCCGGGCCCAAAACCGTTGCGGGCGGTCTCAGTCGCTCCGCCGGTCACATCCGTCCGTCTTTTCGCACCCATGAGTTTTCGGCCGCTCTCCTTTGTTCGCGCGCGCCCTCAAAGCCGAGCCGCGCAGAGTACGTCGTATTATACCTCATTGCCGCCCATAATCAAAGCGCGGCTTGACGTTCATAGCAGAACGGAGGCGGTATGCTTGCGCGTCAATGCTGCGCCGCCTCAAACCGCTAGAGCGCTTTTCTATTGCAAGGTAGTCTGCATGAAATGAAAAGCGCCCGGATGTTTACGTATTTTGCAATTTACTAAAGGCAGGTAAATTGCAAAAGGCTCTAAAGAAATCAGCTAAAAGCGCCGATACGAATATTGGGGACATAACGGCATTTGCTGCATAGGAAAGGAGGGCTCATGCAAACCGGCAGCGTATACGGCAGCCAGGTGCGGGATCAGGCCATGCAGTTGGTTCAAGCCGCCCTGAAAGCCAGGCTGAACATGACCGAACAGAACACAATCAAGGCCCCGCCGCCGGGCAAAGGCGGCAGGGTGAACGTGGTGGCCTGAGGGCCGCGCATGAAAAAAGCCCCCGTTCGGGGGCTTTTTTGCGGACTGTTCAGCGGGGCGCTCATTTGGCCTTGTATTCAAAGGCGGGCAGAGTCGCGCCCTCAAAGCGGGTGAGGATGAAGTCGGCCACTTCCTGGGACTGATAGGCATCCACGAACTTTTTGTAGAGGGGGTTGTCCTTGTCTTCGGCGCGGGCCACGACCACGTTCACATAGGGGGATTCCGCGTCTTCCAGGTAAA
>JAITVE010000066.1 GCA_031285975.1 Candidatus Adiutrix sp.
CATCCCCCTTCTGGCGCATCATTTCCTCGAAAAATACAGCACGGCCCAGAAAAAGGATGTGCGCAAGCTTTCGGCCTACGCCCTGGACATCCTCTCCCGCTACCACTTCCCCGGCAACATACGGGAGCTTGAGAACATTATCGAGCGTTCCGTGGCCCTGGAGCAGTCCAACATCATTTTGCCCGAAAGCCTGCGCCTGGCCGACTTCAAGCGCAATGTGGCCGAGCCGCCCCCCGCGCCGCCGTCTTTCGGCCAGCCGCTCTACGGCGGCGCCCCCCCGGCCCCCCTGGCCTGGCCGAAGGCCGCCGCCCCCGGGCGCGGCTTCGCCGAAACCGCCGTGCTGCCGAGCCTGCCGCCGGGCGGCATTGACGACCTCTTGGCCGGGCTGGAAGTCTATTACCTCTACCGCGCCCTGGCGGCCTCCGGCAACGCCCGCGGGCGCACGGCCACTGCCCTGACCATCAGCCCCTGGCGGCTGCGGGCCCGCCTGGTGGCCTATGAACTGGCGGATTTGAGCGCCGGGAAGCTGGCCTCCCTCGGCCCCGACCGTTTCCCCAAGCCCGATCTCCCCCAGGGCCTGGCCCCGGACTGGACGGCCACGGAACTCAACCTGGACGAAATCCTCCTGGCCGTGGAACGCCACTTCATCCACGAAGCCCTGACCACCGGCGGCGGCAACAAAACCGAAGCCGCCTCCCTCCTGGGCCTCTCCCGCCGCTCTTTCCAGCACCGCCTGGACAAAACCAACTACGAAGCCTGGGAAGTCAGCCAGCTCAATGTGTGATTGGGATGGCTGCGCAGGCTCCACATTGACAGAATGGGGTCGCTCAATGAAACCGTTGATCCGCCTGATAATGATAGCCCTGCTTCTATCCATCGCCCCAACGGCCCGGGCCGCCGACAATGCGAGTCCGGCCGCCGCGCCCGAAGCCTCCTCCCCCTTCTGGCGCGACGCCAAATTCTCCGCCAATCTCTATTATTTCCAACGGTACCGTGACCGCTTGGAAAAATCGACCGACCACTATGGAGTCAACCTGAGCCACGCCAGTAGCCAGCTTTCCCTCGACTTTGAATCCGGCTGGCTGGGGGATTTTTTGGGCTTTGACTTCGGCGTTTTCGGGGCCTATGATTTTTATAACGACAGCGCCGGGGCCGACCACGAAATGAACTTCGTCTACTGGCGCGACCCCTGGCACCCGGAATGGAACAGCAGTAAAAATAAAGACGCCGCCTCAGTCTACAAGGCCCTGATGAAAATGAAGGCCGGGCCGCTCTGGGCCAGGGCCGGGTATTTCCAGCCCCAGGGGCCGGGGGTGCTGGGCGTGAACTGGTCATTTTTGCCGGGGACTTATCAGGGGGCCGAAGTCGGGGCCGACCTGGGCCGCCTCACCCTGGCCGTGGCCTGGGCCGACGAATACAAGGCCCCCTGGTACACCGACACCTACCATTTCCAAAAGGCTGACGGGCGCGGCAACTTCCAGCAGGTGGACTACCTGTGGTCACTGGGGGCCCGCTACCAGGCCACCGAGCGGCTGAGCTTGGAAGCCGCCTACGGCCAGTCGCAGAGCTACCTCTGGAACGCCCACCTCAAAGCCAAATACGAGCTTCCGCTGGCAGACGGCGACACCCTCCGCCTGGCCGCCCACAGCTATTTCATAAATGATATCAACGGCGCGGGGGCCATGGACGACAATGTCAGCGCCACGGCCCTGCAGCAATACCTGGCCGCTATCTACAGCACAGGCCCCTGGACGCTGAACGCCGAGTTCACCTACAGCCGGGCCCCCCACGAGCAGGCCGGGCAGGTCAACTATTTCGCCTACCGCCTGGTGCGCCCCTCGGGCGGGGCCAAGGGGGCCTACGAGCCGTGGTGGGATTTGCGGAGCGACTGGGATCATCACCAGGAAAAAGCCGTCTTCTTCAAAGCCGGACGCGCCCTGGACGACCTGGGCCTCAGCGGCGTGAAAGCGGCCGTCTCCGGGGCTTACGGCTGGGGCGGCCGGGCCTGGGGTTCGCCCGAGACCTTCAGCGAAGCCGCCCTGGGCCTCGACCTGAGCTACACCGTGGATCAAGGCCCGCTGGCCGGGGCCATTTTCGCCCTCCACTTCACCTATTACGACAACCGCACTGACCTCCCCAGTTGGGACACCTTCCAGAACGCCTTTCAGGACGAGCACGATGTGAAGTTCACCATGATTATTCCGCTCACCAAGTGAACTTTACGAACAGTGTCAAAAACACTTGAAAAATTGAAAAAAGATAGGGTATAGTAGAAAAAAGGCCGCACGCGTCGGCCGCCCCGGCCCGGCGGGCGCGTCCCCGAGCTTTTGGCTCCAGGGGCGCACCCTTGGGGAATGGTCAATTCCCGCGTTACTGCTTGTCTTGTGATTTTTGCAACTGTCCTTATTCTCTCTGCCTGCATTCCGGCTTCCGCCGTTCTCTTGACCTTGTTTCGCGTTTTTTCCGTCTCTTTTTGACTACGGCACGGTTTCGTTTCCGTAAGGAGCCTCTCGCAAGTCAGCCAGTCCCGGCCGCCCGACAGACTCGCCTGAACATTCCGGCGAATTGCACCCCACGACCGAACAATAAGGAGCCTGGCAATGTTTAGCTGGTCAATAAAAAAACAAGTTTTCGCTATCCTCATCCTGATGACCGTTGTGGCCGCCATCATCTGCGGCGCGGGCATTTACGGCATGGTCGGCATTCGGGGCGCGGTGGAGGAAGTCAACGCCACCGCCCAGCGGCAGGCCGAAATCGACGCCCTGGCCACGAAAATAAACGAAGTCATCATCGGCG
Source organism: Candidatus Adiutrix sp. (assembly GCA_031285975.1). Lineage (GTDB taxonomy): Bacteria > Desulfobacterota > Desulfarculia > Adiutricales > Adiutricaceae > Adiutrix. The sequence goes on from JAITVE010000066.1 coordinate 2,797, forward strand.
TGCGCGAGGTGGTGCTGACGGCGGATCAGGAGCAAAAGCTGGCCAACAGCAAAATGCTGGATCAGGAAGCGGCCGAGATTGACGCGCAAATGCGCTCCATCGGCGCCGTCACCCGCCTGAAAGAAGATTGGGCCCAGCTTGAGGCGCTGTGGGAGCAGCACAAGGGCATTGTCGCCGAGATTGTGCGGCTGTCCCTGGGCGGGCAAAACGAGGCTGCCGTGAAAGTCATGGCCGAGCAGTGCAACCCCACGCGGGCCAAAGAGACGGCCATTTTAGGGGAAATTCTGAACAAGCAGCAGGGCTTTCTCGCCGCCGCCCAGCAGGGCGCGGGGAGCACCTATTCACGGTCGGTGCTCACCCTGCTGTCCGTGGCCGTGGCGGGCATTTTGTTCAGCCTGGCCCTGGGCTGGCTGGCCACGAGCCGCCTGGCCAGGAATCTCAACCTGATGATTGAGGAACTTTCAGAAGGCTCCCTGGAGTTGGAACGCATTTCCGCGGAAATATCCAGCGCCTCCCATTCCCTGGCCCAGGCCTCGTCCGAGCAGGCGGCCAGCCTGGAAAACACCTCCGCCACTCTGGAAGAGATGTCTTCCATGACCAAACAGAACGCCGATAACGCCAACAAAACCAGCCAGAGCACCGAGCAGACGGTGCAGCGGATAGCCGATGGCGGCCGGGCCGTGGAAACGGTGCGCCGGGCTATGGATGAAATCAGCCGGTCGTCCGAGCAGGTGGGGCAGATTGTGAAAACCATTGAAAGCATAGCCTTTCAGACCAACCTTTTGGCCCTGAACGCGGCGGTGGAGGCGGCCAGGGCCGGCGAGGCCGGGCAGGGCTTCGCGGTGGTGGCCGACGAGGTGCGCAACCTGGCCCTGCGCTCGGCCCAGGCCGCTCAGGACACCACCGAACTGATACAAAACACGGTGCGCCAGGTCAACGAGGGCGCGGGCAACGTGGAAAACCTGACCGCCAGCTTCCAGCAAATCGAAACCGGGGCCCAGGAGGTGGGCGGCCTGATTGCGGAAATAACGGCGGCCACTAACGAGCAGGCCCAGGGGGTCAACCAGGTCAACGATTCCGTCTCGCAGATGGATAAAGTCACCCAGTCCAACGCGGCCATGGCCGAAGAAACGGCCTCCGCCTCCGCCGCCCTGGCGGAACGCACCGTCAAGCTCAAAGACGTGGTGTACCAGCTGACCGAAGTCATTCACGGCCAAGGCTCCGCCCGAAAAACCCTGGCGGGCTGAAAAAGCCCTTTGAAAAATCGGCCGGAAGAGGTACAGTGCAAAAAACCGAGGGGCTCGTTCCGCCCCGGCCTGTGAGCAAGAGGCCGCCGGATACGTCCCCCTGAATCATACGATTCAACGGTTCCGCCCCACGGGAACGGCTCGTTCCCCTGGGGCAGTTTTTATTGCGGGCGGGCTATTTGGGCCGGCGATGCGCTCTTGATTTGGGCCGGAATATATAGTAGTATACTCGATACACTCGTACTTTATCGTGTGGAGACACTATCTTTTCCGGCCGATGCGGCCAAACCGAATACAGGGCGGTACTATAATCATGGATACTCACAACCCCAAGGAACAGCCGTCCAGCGGCGCGCCCATGGATCAAGTCCGCGAAATTCTTTTCGGGGCCCAGTTGAAAGATATGGAAGTGCGCTTCAAGCGTCAGGAAGAGCGTTTTTTACGGGAAATTCACGAAGTGAAGGATTCCCTGAAAACGCGGCTGGACTCCCTGGAAAATTTCATGAAAAGCGAAGTGGCCTCCCTTCTGGAACGCCTGAAAAGCGAGCAGGAGGAACGCGAGGCGGCCCAGAAGGCCGAGCAGCGCGACCGGGCCGAGGCCCTGGCGGCAGAGCAGCGTGAGCGGCAGGAAGCGCTCAGGGCCGAAGAGCGCGAGCGGCAGTCCGCCCAGCAGGCTGAAGAGCGGGAACGGCAGGAAGCCATGGCCCGCCTGGGCGGCGAAGCGGCGGCCCTGGCCGAAACCTTTGAACGCAAGCTCTCCAAGCTGGCCAACACTGTGGACGCCGCCGAGCGGGAACTGCGCGCGCTCATCCTGGGCGAAAGCGGCGGCCTGACGGACAAAATCGAGGGCAAATACGCCGAGGCCCTGAACGTGGTGGCCAAAACCGCCGCCCAAATCCGCTCCGACATGGTGTACCGCACGGCCCTGACCGGCATGTTCGCCGAAATGGTCGGGGGCCTGTCCCGGCCCTGGAACGATGAAAGCCTGGAAGCCCGCGACAGCGCACCCCTGGACGCGCCCGCCGAAACCGGCGATTTTGCCAGCCAGGAAAACCAGGCTCAGGAAGACCAGGCCGACGACCTGCCCCAGGTGGCCCAACTCGGCAGCGCCGATAACTATTAATCCGGCCGGGGTGACTGGCGTGCAGGTAGCGTAAGGTGGGCGAGCGGGCGGGCCGGAACCCGGCCGAAGCGGGGGCCGTCCTGGCGGAGCGGCCCAATAGCGAAGCTGTGCCCGAGGCCTCCCAGGCCGAGCCCCGCCCCCTGAGCCAGGAACACTTTGCCAGCAAAGAAGACTGGCTGCTGGACGTTATCCGCCAAACCGTGGCCCCTGTCTCCACCGCCGATACTTTTTTCCCGGAAGCCCCCCATTCAACGGACAGCGAAGAAGCCCCAACCGCCGACGCAACAGATGAATCTCTGGAAAAGCTGCGGCGGCTGATATTAGGGGCCGAGATTGACGGGCTGGCGGAACTGCGCCGCCAGCTGGCCGATCCCCGCCGCCAAGCCGAGGCCGTCAGCCGGGTGGTGGCCGAGGCCCTCCGACTCAAGGCCCGCCGGGACGACGAATTGGTGGTGGCCCTCAAAGCCACGGTGGATCAGATTATGCGCAGCACGGTGCGCAACAACCCCGCCGACTTGGCCGACAACCTTTTCCCGGTTATGGGCCCGGCCATCCGCCGCTCCATTGCCGAGAGCTTCCGCTCCATGCTCCAGGACTTCAGCCGCTCCCTGGAAAAAAGCTTTTCCTTCACCGGCCTGAAATGGCGCTTCGAGGCCGCCCGCACCGGGCGCAAATTCAGCGAAGTTGTTTTGCTGAAAACCCTTGAATATCAAGTGGAACAGGTCTTCCTCATCCAGGTTGACAGCGGCCTGAGCCTGCTGCACCTCTATCACGATAAAGCCCTTCCCACCGACGACGCCGACCAGGTTTCGGCCATGCTCACCGTCATGCAGCGTTTCGTGAACGATAGCTTCGCCGAAGGCGAACTGAGCGCCATCGAGTTCGGGGAGTTCAACATCTACATTGTCCGCGCGCCGCAGGTCTACCTGGCCTGCGTGGTGCGGGGCCAGGCCCCCTCCGACCTGCGCACCGATATGCGCATTGCCCTGGAACGCATCGTGGCCGACTGCGCCGAGGAGTTGGACGCGGGGAGCCTCTCCAAAGACGCGCTGGCCCGGGCCACCCTCTATGCCGAGGCCCTCCTGTCATCGCGCTACCGCGACGAGGGCGGCAAACTCTCCTGGACTATCCGGCTGTTGCCGCTGGCGGTCATCCTCGCCATACTGGGCGGCCTGGGCTTTTGGCAGTATAAAGGCTATGAAACCGGCCGCCTGGAAGAGCGGGTGCGGGCGGCCCTCGGCCAGGCCGGGGTCATCCCCCTGACCGTGGAGCCCAGCCGCTTCGGCCCCTGGCGCGTCACCGTGCTGCAGGACGAACTGGCCGCCCCGCTGGACGGCCCCATCGCCGCCGCCGGGCTGCCCCGCGAACGCTTGATTCTCAGCGCCCAGCCCTTCATCTCCCAGGATGTGGACATCGTCGGCCAGCGTCTGCGCGACCTGCTGCGGGACGCGCCCCCAGGCATTGAGCAAGAGCCCGACCCAGCGGCCCTGGCCGAACGCCGGGCGACCTTGAACGGCGCGGCTTCCATCCCCTGGGCCCTGTCGGCCTATGAGCGGCTGCGGGCGGTGCCCGGCGTGCGGGATGTGGAAGTGCGCGTCCAAGACCCCGACCGGGACGTCGCCCTCGCCATCAAAAACCGCCAGGTGAATCTGACGGGGCAAACCGCCCTGGTGCCCTGGCTCTTCCCGGTTTACGAGCGGCTGAAAAATTTAGGCGGCATTGACGGCCTGTCCCTGAACCTGCGGGACAGCGGCAACGGCGTGGCCGCCTCCCTGGAAAACGGGGTGCTGACCTTCAAGGGCCAGGCCTCCCTCAGTTGGCAAACCGCCGTGGCCGCCAACGTCCCGGCGGGCTCCGTTGACCTCAGCGGCCTCACTGACGACGCCGACACCCGGGCCCTTAAAACCCTGCGCGACCGCATCAACCAGCGGGTCATCCTCTTCCCTCTCGGCGGCGACCAGCCCGTGCCCGCCGACCAGGCCCTGCTGGAGCAGGCGGTGGACGACCTTATCGCCCTGGAAAAACTGGCCGCCTCCATGGATATGCTGGTCTCCCTGATCATCTACGGCCACGCCGACGTCACCGGCTCCGACCGCCGCAACTACGAACTCAGCCAGGCCCGCACCAAAACCGTGGCCGCCCAACTCTACGCCCGCGGCTCCGCCATTCCCATCTCAACCTACGGGCTTGGCTCCGAATTCGCCGCCCAGGACGACCAGTCCAGCCGTAAGATTGAGCTGCGCGTTGATTTGCACAGGCGATAAAGATAGATACGGTACACATGATTAATAAGAACACCCTCCCTCTCACCATTCTCGCCTGGGACACCGCCGGGCCGCAGTGTTGCCTGGCCCTGGTTCGTTTTGCGGACGGGGCGCCCGTGATTGTCGATGAGTTCGTCAGCGAAGCGGGCGGCCTGCACTCCCAAACGTTGCCGCCGCAGGTCGCCGCCATGCTGGAACGGGCCGGGCTGCGGCCAGGCAACCTCAGCCTTTTGGCTGTGGGCCGTGGGCCGGGCAGCTTCACCGGGCTGCGCACCGGGCTGGCCATGGCCAAAGGCTTGGCGATGGGGAGCAACGTGCCGCTGATGGGCGTCTCCACCCTGGATATCCTGGCCGCCCTGATGCTGGAGGGGCAAGCCCCCGGCGCTCTGGCCGCGCCGCTCATCGACGCCCGCCACCGGGAAGTTTATGCGGCCCTCTATCAGGCGGTCGAAGGGCGGGACGGCTGCCCAACTCCCGAACGGCTGATGGAGCCCGAGCCGCTCTCCCCGGAGGCGGTCGGGGGGCGATTGGCTGAAATTGCCGCCGGTCGCCGGGTCACAGTGGGCGGGCCGGGCTTCAGCGCGGTGCGGGAAGGCTGCCGCGCCTGGCCGGAAAGCGTGGACATCGGCCCCGAAGATGTGGTTCCCTCGGCGGTGATGCTGGCCCGGCTGGCGGCGGCCCGCTTTTGGGAATCACCGGCGGCTGTGGAACTGAACCCGCCGCTGCCCATGTATATCCGCCCGCCGGATATCCGCACCTCGGGAATTGTGGTATAATCACAGCGAACCTACCGTTACACACTCTTTCACAGAAACGTCATGGCAAAAGTATGAGAACAATGAAATTCCCCCCGGCGCTCATTATGGTGGTGGCCGCGCTGGTCTATGTGCTGGCGGTGATTCAGCGGATGTCGCCGCCGGTGGTGGCCCTGGAAATCATGAACGACTTGGGCCTCGACCCCGACGGCCTAAGCCTCATGTTCGCCTCCACCCTGGTCTGCTATGGCTGTATGCAGCCGGTGGCGGGCTTTTGGGCCGACCGCTTCGGGCCCCGGCGCTGCCTCTTGGCGGCGGCCCTGATTCTGGGGGTGAGTTCTTTCGGCTTTTACGCGGCCAAGGGGATGCTCCTGGGGCTGCCGTCGCGGGCCCTGGTGGGGCTGGCGGGCGGGGTGGCCCTCATCCCCTGCCTGAAGCTGGCCGCCAACTGGTTCACGCCCCGGCAGTTCGGCTTCATTTCCTCCTGCATGGTGGGCTCGGCGGCGGCGGCCAATTTCATCGTCGGGCGGCCCATGGCCATGGCCGTGGAGGCGTTTGGCTGGCGGTGGTGCTTTGTGGCCCTGGGCTTTGCCGGGCTGGCCCTGTCCGCCCTCGTTTTTGTGATGATTCAAGACCGCCCGGCGGGCTATCAGCCGCCGCCGGAGGAAGCGAAGCGGAGCGGCTTCTTCGAGAGCGCCGGGGCCATCCTGCGTTTGCCGGAATTCTGGCTGCTGGGCGTTCTGTATGCCTGCACCGACATGATGTACGGCGTCTTGACCGGGCTGTGGGCCGGGCCGTATCTTATGGAAGTGTACCAGCTTTCGGAAGAAGCGGTGGGGAACATTTTGTCGGTGTCGGCAGTGGGTTTTCTGGCGGGGCCGCCGCTGTGGGCGCTGTTGGCGTCGCTCTGGAAATCATATGCCAAAATGCTTTTGTGCGTCACGGCGCTGAACGTGGCCGTGGCCGGGGTTTTCGTGGCCTCACCCGCTTCCCTGGGGCTGCCCGCGCTGTACGCCATGTGCCTGCTCGCGCCCCTCGGGGCCCAGATGGCGGGCATGGTGTTCGTCCTGGCCACCAAGCTGGTGCCGCCCCACTTGTCGGCCTCGGCCATGGGCCTGATTAACATCTTTGCCATTTTGCCGGTGGCCTTCATGCAAAAAATCATCGGCGGCATTCTGGCCCGCGGCGTAGCCCTGGAACCGGCCCTGCCCGCCGCCGACCTCTACAGCCGGGCCTTCACCCCCATGCTGGTCTGCATGGTTATCAGCGTGCCGCTGGCCCTGTGGCAGGTGCGCCGGGAGAAAAAAGTCGGCGCGGCTTTTTGATGAGTGGATTTATAGAGTAGAGCGCTTTTCTATTGCAAGGTAGTCTGCATGAAATGAAAAGCGCCCGGATGTTTACGTATTTTGCAATTTACTAAAGGCAGGTAAA
>JAITVE010000152.1 GCA_031285975.1 Candidatus Adiutrix sp.
GACGAAAAAAGGCATGGATCCCGGCTTTCGCCGGGATGACGAGTATCTATTGGAAATAACATCTAAAATTAGCGCTCATCTTAGCGCTTTTCAGAGAAATTAAGATGCTCTTGCCCTGGAGCGCGGCAGCGGCCTGGTCGGCAAAACCATGCGCCACTGGAAATGGATTCCGGCTTTCGTCGGAATGACAAGGTAGGGGGGACGACAGGGGCAATAATCGGCCTGGTCGGCGGTACGAAGAGAAAGGCATGGATTCCGGCCTTCGCCGGAATGACGGTGGTGGGGGGTGATGGGGGATGCAATAGAGGCCAAAAGAAAGGCATAGGGCCCCGGCCTTCACCGGGGTGACGAAACGGAGGAGGCGTAAGGCAGGGGGGAGCGCGGGAGGCTGGGAACTCCACATCGCCACCGCAACGCCACTTGCCTGAGCCGTCCAGGCGAGTTGTGGCGTTGCTGTACGGTCGCGGTTGTTTTGCTAGCCGACACGCAGGTCCAGGGGCGCGCAGCCCCTGGCGCGCGGAGAGTCCAGAGAGGGGCTCGCGTAAGCCCCTCTCTGGCGGGGCTTGGGGCAGAGCCCCATACTTATCCAGAATCTTCACTGCGAAGCCACCATAAAAAAGCTCATTCAAGGAGCCCCCATGCACACCACCTATTTGCGGAAAGTCGGCAGTTCGATAATGCTGGCCTTGCCCCCGAACGTTCTGGAGAAGATAAACCTTTCAGCGGGTTCCGCTGTCAGGGTGAGTATTGAGCAGGGGCGCATCATGATTGAGCCGTCCATCGCCCGCTATACCCTGAACGACCTGCTGGCCCAATGTGACCCCGAAGCCCCGGTAAACACGGAAGATCACGGCTGGCTGAATGACGGGCCAATGGGTGGGGAACTGCTGTAGGCGAGTGTTTTTTTGCCTATGTTTGCAAATCGTATTGCCGCTTGGCTTGGATAAGGACGGCTATTCTGATATAATACGTCCATTATGAAACTACTACTAAAAATTATTGCCGTGATTCTTGTTATTCTTGGCGGGTTGATGTGGCTCTTCAGTGCACCGCCATATACGCCGCCGCGCCTTCTGGAAAGCTCTTCGCCGGACACGGCTTCCCTGGTTTGGGAATTTTATGCCTGCGGTGAGTGCCCCTATTACCGGGTGCTGTCCGCCAATCAGGAAAACGCCGAATATGTCGGCAAAATGGTTTATCTGGAAGGGGTGGATGTTTGGAGCGAACTCTGCGCGGAGCTGGATGAAGACAAGAGGGCGGAAATATTCACGGCCAAGTCCTCAACGGATAAATTTGTCTGCACTGGCCGCTTTGAGCGATTTGAAACCCCCTTCATCAACTGGCAATGCTGCATGGAAGACGCTGAGAATATATTCTTTCAGGCTGAAACATGCCAACAGCTTCCGCGAACTGATGAAGAAAGATGCTTGCACAACCGCTTTATATTTGAAAGCATACATCACCGAAGTTTGGATGAACTGCCCCAGGCCGCCGAAGCGGGCGAAGCTGAGGCGCAATACCTGTTGGGCGACGTTTATGAACAGGGCATCCCCTGTTACCCTCAGGATAAAGCCCTGGCCAAATATTGGTATGAACAGGCCGCCAGCCAGGGGCATAAATACGCCATCGAGTCTTTGGAGGCCATGCGGAAAGAAGAGGCTTCCGGCGGTTTGAGCGAAGAAAACGGTGAAACCTTATAATCTGTTTCCCAAAAAATGGACGGTGCATTTTACGTTTACGGGTGGCTTTCTATTACAGTTTCAACCCCCACAGGGCGGCTTTTTCGCCGTCGAGGTTCCAGACTTCGCGGTGGAGGGTGCGGAGGCTTTCGGGGTCGTTTAAGAGGGCCGTTTTTTCCTTGGCGCTCAGGGCGCGGGGGCCGCATTCCATGGCTTTATTGATGATCTTTTCCAGGGCGGCCACTTTCCAGGCCGGGTTGCGGCGGCGGTTCTTGGCCAGGGCCGAATGGAGGGCGAAGACTCGCGGGATGACCACGGCCCGGACGAAGCCCTGATCCAGCGACAGGGGGAAGGGTTTGGCGGCGATGGGGTGAGCGAGGTTGTCTTGGAACTCGCGCACCACCTCCGGCGGCTCGGTGTCCATTTTGGTCAAAAGCAGGCCCAGCGAGGTGGCCAGGCGGCCCAGGGACAGGCGGCTCGTCCACACCGACAGCGGCGCGGAGAGGGCCAGGCCCACCACCACTGGGGACAGCCAAATGAAAAAGCCGGGGTTCACCAGGAACATGAGTAAGCCCCACACCAGCCCCAACAGCGTGCCCCACCAGTGGAAGCGGAAGGCCTCGCCCCAGCGGGTGCCGCTGTCGTCGCGGTTCTGAGCGTTCCAGGCCACTTTTATGCCCAACAGCGTGGTGATGACGAAAAAGCTGTGGAATATCATCCGCACCGGGGCCAGGAAGGTGGAGACCGCCACTTCCAGCAGCACGCTCAGGTTCAGGCGGATAAAGCCGCCGTAGGCCTGGCTGCCGCCCCGAAAGGTTATCAGCAATATGGCCAAAAGCTTGGGCAAGAGCAGCAGGCCCAGGGTGCCGCTCAGCAGGGTCAGGGCCCAGGTGGGGAAATATTGGGGCCAGTCCGGCGACAGGCTGGGGCCGTCGGGAAAATATTCCGGGGTGATGAACAGGGAACTGACCGCAGAAACCGTGCTGGCGATGAGAAAGAAAAACCACAGCATGGCCGAGCCGTAAGACATGATGCCGTTGACGAACAGGGCCCGGTGGGTGGGGAAAAAACCGCGCGTGAAAATAAGGCGGCTGTGCTGCAAATTGCCCTGGCACCAGCGGCGGTCGCGCACCAGTTCGTCAATGAGGCTGGGCGGGTTGTGCTCGTAAGAGCCTTCCAAATCATAGGCCAGCCACACGCCGTACCCGGCCCGGCGCATCAGGGCCGATTCCACAAAGTCGTGGCTGAGAATCTCGCCGCCCAGGGGGCCCCGGCCCGGCAGTTTGGGCAGTTGGCAGTATTGGATGAAGGGGGCCACCCGGATGATGGCGTTGTGCCCCCAATACTGCGCGTCGCCCAACTGCCACCAGTGGAGCCCGGCCGCGAAAATGGGGCCGTAGAGGTGGTTGGCGAACTGCTGCAAACGCGCCAGTAGCGTGCGGCTGCAAATGGCCTTCGGCGGGGTTTGGAGAATGCCCACCTTGGGGTGGGCCTCCATCGCGGCCACCATGCGGCACAGGGTGTTCCCGGCCATGAGGCTGTCCGCGTCAAAAATTATCATGTAGCGGTAATCATTGCCCCAGCGGCGGCAGAAGTCGGCGATGTTGCCGCTTTTGCGCTTGAGGTTGAACTTGCGGTGCCGGTAAAACAACTGGCCGAAAGCGTTTTCCTCGCGGCAGAGGTCGTGCCAGGTTTCTTCCTCGGCCACCCAGGCGTCGGGCTGGTTGGAGTCGCTGAGGATGAAAATATCAAAGTGCCCGTCCTGCCCGATTTCCCGCAGGGACTTGAGGACAGTGCGGATGCCTTCCCCCACCTTGCGCGAGTCTTCATTATAGACCGGGAACAGCAGGGCGGTGCGAAACTCGCCGGACATTTCGGGCCGCTCCGGCACGCCGCCCGTGACCGCGAAGCGGTCGTAGCCCCGCAGCATGACCAACAGCCCGGCCAGCGAACTCCAAAAGCCCACCGATATCCAGCTAAAAAGCACGGCGAAGAGGGCGGTCATCAAGCCGTTGAGAATTAAGCCGTTCTGCTGCGGGAGTAAGGCCAGCATGACCTGCGCGGCCAAAAGCGAGGGCACGGCCACCAACACTATCAGGGCCAGGCGGCGACGGTTGCCGACCGCCGTCCAGGCGGTTTTTACGGTTTCCATCTTGTCACCCGCCCGCCGGAGTCCGCCGACGGCGGCGGAGGCGCAAAAATTCCAGGGGCTCGGGCACCATGGAGCAGCGGTTTAAGGGCGGCATACTGCCCCGGGGCGGCCCCTGGCGGTCTACCCAGCCGGTGTGCAGCTGGTTTTCTTTCAAAAGGGCGTGCAGTTCCCGCATCACCACCGGGGCCGAGAGGGGCTCCGTGCCCGCCTCGGCCCGGCGCAGGGCCGTGAGGGCCAGTTCCAGGGCCAAGATGGGGGGCACGTCCATGCCGTTCACATACAGGAGCACCCGGTCGCGCAGTTTGGTGGTGAGGGCTTCGCGCTCGGCGGGTGACATTGCCGCGTCAGTCATGGGCCGCCCCTCACTGCACCGGCTGGTCGAGAACCCAGGTCTCGGTCAGCGGTTCGGGCACGTTTTCGCCCCGTATCAGGCGGGCCCGGAAGCGGGGGCTGGGCTGGGGTTCCCCGGCTGAGATAAGGCTCTGCACCATGTTTTTTTCCTGCGGCCAGCGCAGTTTGAAGGTCAGCCGCCAGCCGCCGGTGACCGGGTTTTTGACCAGGAATTTTTCCAAAAGGGGAAAATCCTCGCCGGTTTCTATCTGGCTGGCCAGGCCGGTGTCGGCCGGGATGGCGTTCAAATCGTCGCTTTCAAAATCAATGACACAGGAGGCCGTTACAGCCTGGGCGTCGATGACCTGGCGGGTGGCGGCCACCCGGCCCAGGGTGTGGGGCGTGGCGCCGGGGGCCATCCAGTAGAGGCGATAGGCCAGGCTCACTTCCGTGAGGGCCTCGCCGATAACGCCCGGCTCGGGGCGGGCGGGGTTGGGCTCCCCTTCGGCGGGCGCGGCAAACTCCGGCAGCCAGAA
>JAITVE010000232.1 GCA_031285975.1 Candidatus Adiutrix sp.
CCCCCTTGGGCGACCCGCCGCTGTTCCTGGGTTTCTTAAAGGGCGTCTCCTTTTTCTGGACGGCCACCCACCTGTTAACCACCACCCTGTTTCTGTCCGCGCTCTTGCTGGCCGTTTACTTTGTGCTGGATACCGTTCTCTATAACAAAGAAGGCCGCCCCCAGCCCGACCTGGAAGGCCCGCAGGAGCCCTTCGGCTTCCTGGGCAAGGTCAACTTCATTCTCCTGGCCGGGGTGGTGGGCATGGTGCTCATCAGCGGCCTGTGGAAGAGCGGCGTGAGCTTCAACGTCTGGGCCGACATCAGCGTGACCCTGCCGAACCTGACGCGCGACCTGGTGCTGCTGGCCCTGGCCGGGCTGTCGCTGGCCCTGACCCACCACGAAATCCGCCGGGGCAACGACTTCACCTGGGAGCCCATTGCCGAGGTGGCCAAGATTTTTGCCGGTATTTTCATCACCATGGCCCCGGCCATCGCCATCCTGAAGGCCGGGCCCGACGGCGCGCTGAAAGACCTGGTGGGCCTGGTGGCCGGAGCCGACGGCCAGCCCATCAACCACATGTACTTCTGGCTGACCGGTGCCCTGTCAAGCTTTTTGGACAACGCCCCCACCTACCTGGTGTTCTTCAACATGGCCGGGGGCGATGCCGTCACCCTGATGAACTCGCTGCCGGAAACCCTGGCCGCCATCAGCGCGGGCGCGGTGTTCATGGGCGCAAATACTTACATCGGCAACGCCCCCAACTTCATGGTGCGCTCCATCGCCGTGGAGCAGGGCGTGAAGATGCCCAGCTTCTTCGGCTACATGGCCTGGTCTATGGGGATTCTGGTGCCGCTGTTCATTTTGGTGACGTTTATCTTTATTTTGTAAACTGAAAGGTTTTGACGCAAAAAAGCGGCTCCGCGAGGAGCCGCTTTTTTATCCTGAACGGCTCAGACATGCGGCGCCGCGCCTGCGGCATGGAACTGCCCCGCCTCACATTCCTCCCCCGCCGTCATTCCTGCGGAGGCAGGAATCCATTTCCAGTGGCGCATGATTTTGCCGACCAAGCCCACTACCTCACTCTTTTTCTTACCCCAAAGCAGCCTTACTTTTCAACGATATCCGCCAGCAGCTTCAAAACGCGGCGGCGTTTTTCGGCGGCTTGGTCGATGAGGGAGCCGAGCCGCTCTTCGGCTTCGGCGGAGAGGGCGCTGCGGATCTGCTCCAGGGCGCGGTGGAAGGCGGTTTCGTAGCGGCGGCGGGCGCGGAACCAGATGAAGCGGGAGAGGAACAGGTCGCCCAGGAACGCGAAAATCAGCCAGGGCGCGGCCGAGCGGATGGCGGCGGCGGTGAGGGCCGCCGGGCCGCCGTATTGCCCGCCGGTTTCAGCCCAGACCAGCAGCGCGGCCAGGGCCGCTGGCCACAGCCACAAGAGCGCGGAGCTTACGCGGGGGTTGGCGGCCAGGTGCTTGTTAAAAAGATTCCGCGCCCAGGCTTCGCTCTCCCGAATCAGTCCCTCTTTATTGATGAGGGTCTCCCGCCCGGCAATCTCGTAAAAATCTTCGCTTCGGCCCAGGATGTAATGGACGAAACCGGGCGCGGCCAGGCCCCGTGCGGGCGTCTCTCCGCTGGGGCGGGGGCCGGAGGTCTCGCCCTGGCCTGCGCTGGGGGCGGCGGGCGGCGGATCCGGGGCGGGGCGGAAGCGGCCGACGGTGAAATCCCAGCCCTCGGTGAACAGGGCCAGGAGCCCCCCGGCGGTGCGCTTCAAATGCTCCAGGCGCGGGGCCACCAGGGCTTCGCGGCCCAGGGTCAGGGCGGCCAGGTCGCTTTCGATGGCCCCCTGCGGCTGGAAATCGCGCCGCAATTTTTCCAGGGCGGCTGCTTCCGCTTGCCATTGTTCAGGGCGGGCGGCGCGGAACAGTTGCTCCCGGAAGCTGGCGTTGCGGGCGGCCAGGTTCCCCTGTTCTACGGCGCGGCGCTGTTTGGCGTCGGCGAGATTGTCCAGCATCTCGCGCAGGGGGCCCAGGCCTCCCGCCGCCCGGTCGCCCGGCGCGGCCAGGGATTCGGCGGCGGAAACGGCCTGGGGAGCCGCCCCGCTCCACTGGCCGGATTCCCGCAGCAGTTGGGCGAAATTGGCCAGCACGTAGCCCAGGGCCTGTTCGCCGTCCTGCCGGGCCCGCAGCTCGTCGGCCTTGTTCAGCAATGCCACCTGCGCCCCGGAGCCCAAGAGGCCGCGCAGGCGGTTCATCATTTCATAGAAGCAGCGGTCGGCGTATTTGTTGGGGTCGGTAACCCAGGCCACCAAATCGAGGTCGCGGAAATGCCCTACAACCAGTTGGTGGTGGGCGGTCTCCAGGCTGTCGAAATCCGGGAAGTCGATGATGGCTATATTCCGCAGATTTTCCACGCGGTGGATGGCTTCCTCGCCATTGACGCCGGCCAGCGGCGGGAAGGCTTCGTGGCGGTAGATCATTGGGCGGCTGGTGGTGGGGCGCACCGGGCTGGCGGCGGAAATGGGCTCCCCGGCCAGGGCCGAGATGAGGGTGGATTTGCCCACCCCGGTGCCCCCCAAAAGGCCCATCACCAAACGGCCGTCCGCGTTTTTGACGGCGGCCTCCAACTCGCCGAGGCTGGCCGCCAGCGCGGCCTGGTCGGCCCGCCCCCCGGCCCAGCCGGGTTCCTCGGCCAGAAGGGCCCGCCCGGTGTGGATGAGGCGGCGGCTTTCGTCGGCCACAGTGTCATGAAAAATCAGCCCCATAGCCGCGTTGCTTCCTTTTCCAGAGCAGCCAGGGCCGGGGCCAGGTTCCGCCCCGTGAGCAGAAGATTCCGCTCCGCTTCCAGGCGGTCTTCATAGCGGCGGCCTTGCTCCTGAAAAATGGCGGCCAGTTCCCGCTGGTGCGCCTCGGCGGCCTTGGCCTCAAAGGCGTTCAGGCTTTCGCGGGAAATGACCGCGCCCGTCAGTTGGCTGACCACCGGGCCCAAAGCCCCGCCCACCAACACTTCCGTGCCCGGCAGGCCCCCCGTCTGGAGCCACAGCCCGGCCACCAGCCCGGCGTGCATGAACTGCACCAGATAAAAGGCCGCTTTCTGGCCAATGGGCAGGCCGCTCAAAAGTTCCGCCGTCTCCTTTTTCAGCCACTCGTCCAGCCGGGCGGCCATGGCCGTGTGGCGGGCCCGGATTTCGTCCGGCGTCAGATCCAGCCCCGCCGGGGATGAAGCGAACGCCGCCGCCGAGGCCAGCTCCCGCGCCTCGGCCCGCACGGCGGCCACCAGGGCCTCGCGGGCGTTTTCGATGAGGTTGTCGGCCAGGCGGCGTTCGGCCCCGGCTTCGCCGCTGTTGCGGCCGAAAATTTTCCTGAAACCTTCGCCGATGAGGGCCAGGGGCTGGCCGATGATGCGCCGGGGCTTGGCCCATAAATCGGAACGGCGCACCATTTCGCCCAGATTTTTCAGCAGGTCGGCCCTGGTTTCGCCGGGCAGGGTCAGGCTGGCCCTATCCATGGGCCGGGCGGCCCAGTCCTTGGCTGCGGCGCGGGCTCCGGCCAGGCCCCGCTCCAGTTCCGCCAGGCGGGCTTCCAGGGGCTCGAAGACTTCGGAGCGCATCAGGCGGGCCAAATCCCCCGCCGCCCGGCGGCCGCCCCCGGCCACCACCTCGCGGCCCCGGCGGCCCAAATCTTCCAGCCAGGCGCAGAGTTCCCGGCGGGCGGCGACCACGTTCACCTGGCCCACAGCGGTCTCCTCCGGCCAGGGCAGCACGGGGGCTTTGACCCCGGCCCGCTCCAGGCGCTGGCGGAAATCGTCCACAGCGGCGGCGGCGGTCACCCGGTTGAGGATAATCAGGAAGGGCCGCCCGCGCCCGGCTTCGGCGGTGAGGAAGTCCCAGGTGCTCTGGTCGGCGTATTTGGCCTGGTGGGCCACCAGGATGACGGCGTCGGCCCGGCGGGCCATGTCCAGGGCTTGGGCCTGATTTTCTTCGCGCACGCTGTCGAAGTCCGGGGTGTCGACGACCACCAGGCCGTCCGGCCAGTCCCAGGGCGGGGCGGGGGTTTTGACCAGATAGAGGGAGGGGCGCGGCTCATCAAGGCCGCTGGCGAAAATCACTTCGCCCGCCGATTCTACCTGGCGGTATTCGGGCAGGAAGCGGGGGTCGCGGA
>JAITVE010000237.1 GCA_031285975.1 Candidatus Adiutrix sp.
AGTCCCAGACGTTTTCCATGTGCGGGTTTTTCTGGTAATAGACCATCAGCTTATGCTTGTTGCCCAGGGAGTCATAGATGTCCATAGGCTCCACGTGGGTATAATTTTCCTGGTCGATATAGGGGGTCTCCTGGGCGTTCCAGGCCCCGGCAAAACCGTTGCCTTCCAACTGCCAGTTGGTGAGGTTGGCTTCGATGACCTCGCGGGTGTTGTCATACACCGTGCGGTAGGTTTTATCGTAGGCTTCGCGCCCGGCGGCTTCCGCCTCGGCCAAGGCTGCGGATTTAGCCACCAGCTTGATGGACTCGAACTCACCCTCGGTCATCAAACCGGCCTCGCGCTGGGCTTGAGTCAGTGCGGTGCCGCCAATGTTGCCGTTGGACACCATTTTCAGGTCATCCCAATCGGTCACAGGGTTCGCAGGGGGAGCAGGATTGTTGTAACGCCTGTTAAATTCATCCAAAAAGGCGGAGTTGTAGGCCGATGAAGCGCTCCAGGTGATATCCGCGCTGTTGGCTGTGCTGTTGCCGCCAGCAGCAGCAAAGGCCGCCGCGTTGATTTGCTCGAACTCGCTCTCGGTCATGTACCCATTACTACGGGCGTTGACGGTGATGTTCCTGCCGTCGGTCACCACTTGAAGATTAGCCAGGTCGCCCATGGTCAACGGGGGGTCGGTACGGGCAGGGTTATTCAGTGCATTGAATGCGTCCAAGAACTCTTGCTGATACCCAGCTCCTCCCGTTAATAAAGTGGCGGGCCAGTCGATGTCCTTGATGACCCCCGCGCCGGACAAAGCGGCTTTATTCTCCGAAGGCAATGCGGGATCAGCTTTGGCTATGCCGTCGGCGCTGGTGTAGGTGGCGTTGATGGCGATATCGCGGTCGATCTCAGCGTCCGCCACGGCCATGCGGTCGGCGTAGTCGTGCGTCATTTCGTTTTCGCGGTAGATATAGGCCGGTTTGTCGCGCGCGTCAAGGTTGTTGACCGCTTTGATGGTGGAAGTGGCCACCGGGGGGGCGTTCATAACGGTGATCTTCACGTCGGTGAGGGCCCCGATTTTGGTGGATTCCTTGCCCGGCTTGGGGATGGACATCTGCCAGCCCTGAAGGATGTTGCCCGAGGGGTCTTCCATCTGGCCGTCTTTGGTGAGGGTGAACACCCCGGCCCGGGTGTAATAGGTGCCGCCGTCCACAGGGTTGCGCACCTGGAAAAAGCCGTCCCCGGCAATGGCCATGTCGGTATCCTGGGCCGAGCTCATGAACGCGCCCTGGGTGAACATGGACTGGATGGTGGAGACCTTCACGCCGCAGCCGCGCTGGTTGGCCTTGCCGCCGGAATAGTAATTCTGGCTGATAAGGTCTTCATAGTTGGTGCGCATGGCCTTGAAGCCCACGGTGCTGACGTTGGCGATGTTGTTGCTGATGGTCTGCATACCGGTGCCCAGGGCCGAGAGACCCGTAACCGCCGTATACATGGCGCTGTTGATGGACATAGTTTCCTCCTGGCTGGTACAGGGCTGGGGCGCGAATCAGTTTGTTCTCGGCCAAGCTGCCTGTATGCCGCCGCAGTTCGGCGGCGTAATGCCCCTCTGGGGCTCTATACGAGAGAGAGTCGTGAC
This sequence comes from Candidatus Adiutrix sp., assembly GCA_031285975.1. Classification (GTDB taxonomy): domain Bacteria; phylum Desulfobacterota; class Desulfarculia; order Adiutricales; family Adiutricaceae; genus Adiutrix. Next base: position 1,619 of record JAITVE010000237.1, read on the forward strand.
GGTCTCGCCCCGTCGCGGCTAGTAAAAGATTTTAGGGAGCTTCGGGCTCTTCGGGTTCTTCAGGCTCCTCGGGCTCTTCCGGCTCCTCTGGTGTTTCGGGAGCCGTGTTGCCGCCCCCGTTATCCGCGGGAGCGGCGGGTTTGCCTTCCAGAATCTGGAGCACCTGGCCGAGCATCATGCTGGCGTTGCCCATGTGGATGATGGGTTCGCCGTTCGCGTCAAAAGAGACGCTGGTGATTTTGCCGGAAACCTGCGGGTACACGCCGTCGCTCAGGGCCGCGCCGTCCATGCCGGTGGCCACCACCTGGAATTTATACGCGCCGTCGTCCAGGGCCTGGCCCCGGTTGTTTTTGCCGTCAAAGCCGAGGGGATGCTCACCGGCGGTGACGCGGCCAAGGTCAATGGAGCGGACGGAATCGCCGTTGGCGTTCACAACGTAGACGGTGACGAAGCAGGGCTCGGTGACGATGAGGCTGGCGTCGAAATCGCTCTTGCCGTCGGTGACGCTCAGTTGGTCGTTTTCCGCCAGCACTTCCTTGCCAATCATGGAAAGGGTCTGGAACTGGTTCTGGGCCTGGATGTAGCCGGTCATGGTTTCAATGCCGGTGGTGACGTTGGCCAGCTGCTCCAACTGTGAGAACTGGGCCAGCTGGGCGGTCATTTCCGTATTTTCCATGGGGTTCATGGGGTCTTGGTTCTGAAGCTGGGTCAAGAGCAGCAGCAGGAAGGAGTCTTTGCCCATCTGGCGCTCAGAGCCGTCCGTGACCGGCACGGTATCCTTTGTCCAGGCCGGGAGCGGCTTCTGGTTGCCCGAGGGGGGCGTGCTGGCGGGGATAACTGGCATAATGACTCCTTGCCCCGGTGGGGGCCTTACTCCGTCGCAACGGCGGTGATGCTCTGGCGGTTCAGCCGAGACCGGCTGCGTTGCGCCTCAAAATTTTATATTACCCGATACACCGCGCCCTGGTGAGCGGCGGAAGTATTTTCACTGGACGGCTGATTCTTTTCGGCCTGTTCTTGTAAACTCTTCAAGTCGGCGAACTCAGTGTGGCCGTTTTCCTGGTCGTCAAAGGCCAGGGTGAGGTTGCTTATTTCCACCCCGCCTTCGGCCAGCGCGGTTTTCAGGGATTCAATTTCGCCGCTCAGGGCCTCATAGGTTTCGCGGTTCTGGGCCCGGATGTGCGCCACAAGCTGGTCGCCCTGAACTTTCAGTTCAATGTCCAGGCGGCCCATGTCCGCCGGGTTGAGGTTCATTTTCAGGCGGTGGACGCCCTTGCGGTGGCTGTAGGCGATTTTTTGGCTTATCTGCCTGGCCAACGATTCCTGGCTGGGGCCGCCGTAGCTCTGGGCGGCGGCCACGGTTTCAGCGGCGGCGGCGGGGGCGGCTTCGTTATTGACGGCGGCCATATTGTGGCGGAACTGCTCTTTCGAGTCACGCCCGTCCTGCTGCTGGCCGCCCTGCCCCGGCTGGCCGTTCTGGCCGCTATGCTGCCCGTTCTGCTCGCCCTGGCCGCCAAAGGCGGTATCCTGCCTGTTCAGGCCGGACACGCCGCCCCGCAGGGCCTGAAGGGCCGGGGACATGCGCGCGAAATCCTCGTCAATGTCCTGGTCGCCCAGGGCCTGGAGCTTCACCAGCGTTTCTTCAAAAACCGGCGCTTTCACCAGTTCCTGCTCGCGGGCGATGTTGTCCAGAATATTTTTCACCAGCTTCATCTCCGCCCCGGTCACGGCCTTGGCGGGGGTGTTCTCCAAACCTTCCAGGAAGCTGAGAACGTCGCCCGTGGAAGCCTGGCCCCTGCTCTGCCCTTTGCCCTGGCCCAGCATGGCGGACATGCGGTCGAGGTCGCCCTCGCTCACGCCCATGGATTTCAGCATGGATTCCAAATTCCGCGCGTCCGTTTCCGTCAGGCAGGGGGCCAGGGGCCCGCCGCCCTCGGCGGTCAGCACGGGCCGCAGGTCGGCGGCGGTGATTTTTTCGCCAAGCTGAAACTGGCTGGTCAATTCGTCAATGGCTTCGGGCTTCACGCCCACGCCGCTGAGGAATTGGCCCAGGGCGGCCAGGCTTTCGGGGGTGATGTCCAGCCCGCGCTTGGGGCTTTTGCTGAGGTCGAGCTTTTCCAGCCGGGCGTACATATCTTTTATGGAGAAGCCGGAACCCGCCGCGCCGGAGATGAAACTGTCAATCTCTTCATTGCTCACACCGCTGTCGGCCAGCACCTGGCCCAAATCGTTCAGGGCGGCTTTGTCGAGCTTTAAGTGTTCGCGGGCCGCGCCCAAACTGCTGAAAACATCGCGCAGGGCCTCGGCCGGGGAGTGGCTGTTCATCAGCGACGCGCCCGCCAGCATGGAATCGGCGGAAAGGCCGTCCTGCCCCATAACCATCAAGCCCACGCCCACCTGCTTTTTGTAGGACTGCGGCAAATCCGCCTGGGCCGGAGAATTGGCGGAATTCTGGGCCACGGCCATTTCCACCATCTCCGCCGCGCCCGTCCAGCCGCGCTTGAAAGAGAACGCGCTGTCGGCGACTTCCGCCGCAACCTGCTGCGGGGCGGGCATGGCCACGGCCATCGGGGAACTCGTCATTGCGGCCTGCCCCAGGGCCAGCGGGCCGCGGGCTTCCACGGCCTGGCCGAGCCCCTGCGGGGTGATACCGGCCGGGCGGGTGGTGTCCAGGGGAATGCGCGTAAAGGGCATGGCGTTCTTGGCGGCTTTGAGGCCTTTTAAGCCTTTGGCCACGGCGGCGTTTTGCATCAAAGCGTTGGCGGCGGCCCGGTTTTTCTTCGGCAGAATAGCGCTGGCCAGGCCGCTGGCCCGGCTGTTTTTAAGCGGGTTATTATTGGTCAAGGAATTGCTGACGTTATTCGTCAAGTTTTTGTTGGTCAGGACGGTCTGCACCAAGTCCCGATGGCCGGAGATTTTTTTCTGCGCCGCCGAAAGGGCCTCGGCAAAGGCTTCCCCGTCCGCGACCGGGCGGCTGAAAGCCGTTTCGCCGGTGAGGGACAGGTCGCCGATGGGGGCGCTTTTTAAGAGATTGGCTAAATCCACGGTTTTTCTCCTCGGAACCAGGCGGAGTCTTCCGCCGCGCCCATGAATGTGCAACCCCTATGCCAAACCCGGCCAAGCCGCATTTTTGACGAGCTGGCAGCGGCTCCCCATCGGCCACATCCACATATAACATGTTGTTTTTATTTATAATATAATCTTCGACGGCGGGCGGCGCTCTCAAAGGGCCGGGCCGGGCCGGGCTAGGCAAAAAGCTCCGAAAGCCGGGGCGGGAGGTATTTTTTTCCCCCGAGCGTCAACAGTCTTGCCGTCCGGCCCGCCGCGTGATAAATTAGCGCCTGGCACGAAACGGCTTCACCACGCCGATTTGATGAAAAACCGGCGGCAGTAAATTGACGCGGCATAGGCCGGGAAAGGGACGATCATGAACGCAGTGATACAGGCTTTGATGGAACGGCGCAGCATCCGCAAATTTTCGCCGGAAGCGATTGACGAGGGCGACCTCCAAACCATCCTCACCGCCGGGATTTTTGCCCCCAGCGCCCGCAACGCCCAGGCCTGGCACGCCACCGCCGTGGTGGGCGCGGAGGCCATCGGCAAACTCAGCGAAGCCGTGCGCGCCGCCACCGGCCAGCCGGGTTTTGACAAATACAAGGGCATGGCCGACAAGCCTAGCTACACCGTCAATTACAAAGACGCGCCGGTGTTCGTCATCGTCTCGGTTGACCCCGCCGCCTCCTTCGCGCCTCAAGAGGATGGCGCGTTGATGCTCGGGAACATGCTCCTGGCCGCCCACGCCCTGGGGCTGGGGGCCTGCTGGATCAACCAGCTGGGGCCCATTGCCGACGAGCCGGAATTCCGCAAACTCCTCACCGGGCTGGGCGTGCCGCAGGGCTACGCCATCGTGGGCTGCGCCGCTATCGGCCGCCGGGCCGGGGAGAACCCGGCGGCCCCGGCCCGCCAAGACGGCCTCTTCAATCTAGGGAGGGGCTGTATCAGTACCC
>JAITVE010000271.1 GCA_031285975.1 Candidatus Adiutrix sp.
ATCTGGCCGCCGTGGGTGTGGCCGGAAAGCTGAAGGTCAACGCCGTCCATCCCCAGCGATTCCGGCAGGGGGTCGGGCCGGTGGGCCATGAGGATTTTGACTGCATTATCCGGCGCGCCGCGAAAAGCGGCTTCCACGTCCGGCAGGGGGCGGCGGGTGCGCCCGGCCACCCGGTCGGTGACGCCGCCCAAGGCCAGCCGGGCGCCGTTTTTTTCCAGCATCGCGTGGCTGTTGGACAGCACGGTGACGCCTAAACTCTCAAAGGCCGCCAGCCAGCTGTCCAGCCCGGAATAGTATTCGTGGTTGCCCAGGCAGGCCCAGACCCCGAGGGGGGCCCGCAGGTCGGCCAGCGGGGCCACGTCCCCGGCCCGGCGTTCCACGGGGCCGTCCACCATGTCGCCGGTCAGCACGATGAGATCAGGCGCGAGGGCGTTGGCCCGCTCCACCACGCGCCGCACGCGGGGGCCGGTCAACAGCGGGCTGGCGTGAAGGTCGCTTATCTGCACCAGGGTCAGGCCGTCCAGCTCCGGCGGCAGGCGCGGGAGGGTCACTTCCATGGAGCGCACTTCCGGGACTTTCACCGCCTGCCACAGGCCGAACCCGGCCCCAATCGCGGCCAGCCCCACCCAGGCCAGGGCCCGGACATTGACGCTGCCGGGCCAGGCCGGCGAGAGGCCGAAGCGCCGCCCGAGCCGGCACAGCAGCAGCGCCAAATCCCGGAAAATCAAGATGGGCAGCAAGAGGGCCAGCGACAGGAACAGCCAGTTGGCCGCCGCCAGCAGAGGCACAGGGATTTCGGTGGCCCAGAGCCCGCCCAGGAAAAGCCGCTGGTACAAATGCCATTGTGAGACGAGCAGCGCCGCCAGGGCCAGCAGGGTTTTGCTGCGGCGCGTGAGGGCGAGGGGCACGATCAGCCGCAGAATCACATAGAGCACTATCAGCGATGAAGCTAGATGCAAAGTCATATTCCCTCTTAGCGTATATTTGTGTGGCCAATATAAATATATATCGACCAATAAAATGGCATTTTTGGCTTGCTTTCACAGATTTATTTTGCTATCCTATTTTCACTCAGGTCTTCTGACCTGTCCTCATATACGGACCTATGTCCCTAACCATGACATAGGGGGCCCGCCATCTACCTTGTCTAGCCCCCTTCCATATACATCCCACCTGTATTTCCATAAGCCGTGCAATGCGGCTTTTTTAATTGGGGGGATGATAGCTGAGAGCCGGGGCGGCGGCTTTTTCCGCCTGAACTGCCGCGGAGTATAGCATATTTAGCTGAGGCCAGCCTCTTTTTCCAGCCCTGTCCCGGAACATCACAGCGTCACAACAAGAGGCGGCGGTTATTTTCGCATTGAAAATAACCGCCGCCCGCAAGTGGATGCCCCTACCTCATATGTCTAAGGTATATCCTGGTTTGCAATTGTCAACCGCCGCTGGCCGCTCAGTGCCCGCCGCAGCCGCCGCACACGCCGTCCATGGTGAAGGCGGGGAGGCGGCCCTCCAGAAGGGCTTGCACGGATTCCCCAACGGTGGGGAGCCCGGCGAAGAACACCTGAATGCCCGCCTCGGTGAAGCCCATCAGCGGGCGGCGGCCCATGCCGCCGGCCAGGAGCACACGCACGCCCTGCTTGGCCAAAAGCTGCACCGGGGCCAGGCAGCCGCCCTCTTCGTGGGGCGGGTTGGGCAGGGTGGTGACGGATTTGAGATCGCTGCCATCGGCTTCCACAATGGTGTACAAATCGCAGTGGCCGAAGTGGGCGCTGACTCCGGCCTCAAGGCCGCCGGGGGCGTTGGAAGGAATGGCGATTTTGACGCTGGTCATGCTAAATTCTCCTCATCTGTGGATATTTCCCGATCCCGTGCCGAGCGGCACCGGCTCTTCTCATTCTTCATTTCGGACGGCGACTCGTTCAAGCCCTGTTCGCAGGGCCGGGCGGCGGGTTCCTGGAAAACCCAGTCGCCGCCTTCTATGCGCAGGGCCTGGCCGTGAACCAGGGCGGCGGCGATGATGCCCCGCGCTTCGGCCAGGACGCGGCCGAAGGTGTGGCGGGATATCCCCATGTGGGCGGCCGCGCGGCAGCAGGGCAGGCCCTCCAGGTCGGCCAGGCGCACGGCTTCCAGGCCCTCCACCGAGAGGCGCACCTCGCTCAGGCGAGTCATGGGAATCCCCTGGGGCTTGAAATAGGTGGCCTTGGGGACTGCGGATATCTGCCGCTGCTGTTTGGGTCGAACCATAATCTCTCGTTTTTCTCAAATGAGCATAACTCTGCGCGGCTCACTTGTCAAGGGCTTTATGAACAGCGGCGGGGAAAAGCCCGGCCCCGCCGTCTTCTATCCGCCGCAGCGCTTATAAATCAATGGCAATAGCCTACAAGAGCACAATCATGGCCGTGCCGCAGAAGGCCACGGCAATGCCGGTGACGGTGCGCAGGCTGAGGCGGCGCTTATACCAGGCCGCGCCCATCAGGGTGACGGCGATGGGCTGGAGGCCGATCAGGGTGGTGGCGATGCCCACCGGGGCCAGGTTCACGGCCAGGCCCGCGAACCACATGCCCGTGGAGCCCATGGCGCAGGAAATGAAGAGCATCCAGTAAATTTTGGGGTACTGCGCCAGGCCCCGGCGCACGGGGGCCACCCAGCCCCGGGCCAGGCCCACGGCCCACATGGCCAGCCCGCCGCTGGCGGCCCGCACGAAGGTGGCCCACAGGGGGTCAACGCCGCCCTGCATCCCGGTTTTCCAAATGATGAAGCTGACGGCCAGCGAAACCGCCGCCCCCACCGCGTTCAGGCTGCCCCAGACGAGCTCGCGGCCGCGCGGTATTTCCTGGCCGGGCATCAGGGTACCCGCGCTGTGCTCGGTGAGCACCCACAGAATGCCGCCCAGGGTCACGCCGATGCCCACCAGGGCCCAGAAGGGGAGGACTTCGCCCAAAAAGAGGAAGCCGAACAGCGTGGAAAAAATGGTGCTGGTGGACATTATCAGCACGGCGATGGCCGGGCCGATGACGTTGATGGCCCGGTAGAGGCAAAAATCGCTGACGGAAATGCCCAGGAAGCCGGACAGGAAAAACAGCGCCAGGGGGCCCCAGCCCATGCGGGTATCCGCGCCGAAAACAACACACATCAGGGCCAGGAAGGCCACCTGATACGGCAGGCGCAGGAGCGTCACCCCCGTGGGGCCCACCATCCGGCCCACCGCGCCGTGCACCTGGGTGGACAGTCCCCAGGTCAGAGCCGTGCCCAGCGCGGCCATTTCGCCCAAACCAATCATGATATCATCTCGTTATTATTCAGGAGTGAAGGCTGCTATATCTTCCAGCAGCGCCCGGAGGTCGTCCGCCATGTTGAGTTCCACAAAAAGCTTGCGGCTCAAGGCCACGGCGGCCTTCAGCCGCTCCGCCATACGGCCGGGCGCGAGGTCGGGGACGCAGGCGGCATAGGCCGCGTACCAGGCGGCGGAAATTTCTTTTTCCAGCATTTTGGCCGAATTTTCCCAGTGGTTGTCGGCCGCGTCCGCCAGGCGGATAAGCTGGATGAGGTATTTTTGCAAAAACTGAAAGGTCTGCTGGGCGTGGGCGCCTTCCCCGCGTGCGGCCAAGTTCTTGAGCAGCAACAGGTTGTTCAGGAGCGACTCCCCGAGCCAGCGGATCTGTTCGGGCGAATCGTGGCGGGGCCGCTCGCGGGAGACGCGGCTCAGAACTTCGGCCAGGCGGCCGTCCTTGTCCGCCAATATCATCTGGTCGGCGTGCTCGAAGCTGGTTTCGCCTTCCCAGGACTTGACCACCTCAATGTCTTCGACCGGCCCGAAGTGAAATTCGCCGCGCACCAGATTATCGAAAATGGCCACTTCCGTGCCGAACTCGTTGCGGAAAAACATCCTGAGCGGCCGCACGCCCGCGACCCACTCGCGGTGATCCGGGTCGCTGCGGTAAAAAAGATAAAATTCAATGTCCGAGAACTGATCCCCCTCGCCCCTGATAAACGAGCCATACATCAGCGCCGCCGAAATCCGCTCGTCTGCCAACGCCAACTCCCGCACTCGCTCAATCATCACCGGCTGGGGAAAATCCATCACCGTCACTCCCTCGCTATCCTCAAGATTGGCCCCAGCATAGTCCAATTTTCTGGAAAAAGAAAGTGCTTTGAGCTGTCACTGCCAGGCAACCGCATTTGAAATTTTGGTATCCCCCCCCGTTAACGTACCGTCATTCCAGCGGAGGCAGGAATTCATTTCCAGTGGAGCAACAGAGTGGCACCCCCGCCTCTTCTTCATTCTTCTTGTCTTCCATGTCCCAGAGAGGAAGAAAAAGAAGAACGCAGCAGCGGCCTGGCCGGTAGAATCATACGCCACTGGAATCAAGACCACCCGCTGAGCGGGTGGTTTGCACAGCCCTATAAGGGCATGGTACAGGCAGCGCCAGAGGGCGCATTGAAGGTTTGCCAACCGCATTCATTTCA